>WQZL01000150.1 GCA_009780755.1 Promicromonosporaceae bacterium
AGATGGTCACGGTGGCCAAGGCGGGCTTCATCAAGGGCAGCACGATCTGCGCGAAGACACGCACATGAACAGCCCCGTCTATGCGGGCCGACTCATCTAGTTCCTTGGGGATGCCGCGGGTGAACTGCACCATCAGGAAGACGAAGAAGGCGTGTGTGGCGAAGAACGCCGGGGCGATCAGCGGCACGAAGGTGTTCAACATGCCCATGCGGTGCCACATGATGTACTGCGGGATCAGCGTCAATTGGCTGGGCAGCATGACGGTGAGCAGCATGATCGCGAACATGGGCTGCCGCAGGCGGAACCGCATCCGGGCAAAAGCGTAGGCCGTGATCGAGCAAGAGATAAGCTGGCCAAGGATCTGGCCGATGACGATTATCAGCGAGTTTCGGATGTAGTGGCTAAAGGGGAAGGCCAGGGCATTCCAGCCGCTCGTGTAGTTATCCCAGGTGAACGGGTCAGGAATCAGGTTCACATCGCGGAAGATCAACTCGTTGGGCATAAAGCTTCGCGAAAGCATCCACAGCAGCGGGTAGACCATGCCGATGGTGATAACCAGCAGCAGCGTGTGCTTGAGAATCGAGGCCGTGATTTCCTTGCGGCCGCGAATCCCGGAGGAGTCGCCGCGCAGCGCCTGGTGTTCTACGCGGTGCAGCGGGTCGAGAGTGTCCAACACAGCGGCTGAGACGGGTACCGAAGTCATTTCGTTTTCTCCTTAAGCATCTCAGTCGTCGTAGTGAACCCACCACTTGGAGGTGGCGAAGATGAGGGCGGTGGCAGCGCCGATGATGAGTACGAGAATCCAGCCCATCGCAGCGGCGTTGCCCATCTGAATGGGGGCGCGGAAGGCACGCAGGAACAGCAGCATCGAGTAGAACAGTGTCGAATCCGCCGGGCCGCCCGTGCCGCCCGAGACGATGAACGCCTGGGTGAACGACTGGAAGGCCGAGATGGTTTGCAACACCAGGTTGAACAGGATGATCGGGGTGAGCATCGGGATGGTGATCGAACGGAATTGCCGCCACTTGGAGGCGCCATCCATCGAAGCGGCCTCGTAGTACATCACCGGAATTTGCCGCAGACCCGCCAGGAAGATAATCATCGGCGAACCGAAGGTCCAGACATGCAACAAGATGATGGTCCATAGCGCGGTGTCGGGGTGGGAGACCCAGCCCATTGGTTCGAGACACAGCGGCCACCAGTCAATACCGCAGAAAAACTCTCGCACCTGGGTAACCCCCGGCAGGGTGAGGAACTCATTTACCAGCCCCTCCGTGCCAAAGACGAGGCGCCACATGATGGCGATGGCCACCGAGCCACCCATCATTGAGGGCAGGTACAGCGAGGTGCGGTAGAAGGCCAGGCCACGCATTCCGCGGTCGAGCAGCAGGGCGATCAACAGGGCGACGAGCAGCTGTAGCGGCACGCCCACCAGCACGAAGGTGAAGGTGACGCGCAACGACTGATGGAATCGGGCGTCTCCCATCAGCGAGGAGTAGTTGTCCAGACCGATCCACGTCGGGTCATCCAACAGGCGGAAGCGGGTGAAGCTCAGGTAGAAGCTCCAAAGCATCGGCACCAGGTTGATTACCAGAAAACCGATGATCCACGGGGTCATCCAGACTAGGGCACTCCGGTCACGGGTTGCCTTAGTTGGGCGATCACCGCCCTGCTTTCGGACTTTCCTCAGTTCGTCGAGGATGGCCATGCAACACTCCTGGAAAAACTAAGGAAGGCGTGCGCCCTCGGGAATCACAACATCGGACAGTTGAATAATGTTGGGTTGCCCCAACAAGGAGGCGTGGTACAGCACCTTGGCGTTCTCCTCGACGGCCACGGCCACCTTGAAGGCACCGGCCAGGTCGCTACCAACGGCGATCAGGCCGTGGTTGGCCCAGACGACGGCATTGACTTGCTTGCCCAAGGTAGCGGCGGATTTGGCGCCGAACTCGCGGTTGGTGGAGAACTCAAACGGCATGACTGGCACGGTGCCCTTTGCGTAAAGCACCATGTTCAGCAGCACGGGGTCGATGTCCCGGCCGAGCGCGCCAAGCACGTTCACAAAGGTGGACTCGGTGTGGACGATGGCGTTTACATCGGCGCGGGCGGCGTAGTGCTCTAGGTGTACGTCGGTTTCGGTGGAGGGGAACAGGTCACCCTCGATCACCTCCCCGGCGTAGTTGACCACGCACATCTGCTGGGGGGTGAGTACGTCGTAGCGGACCCCCGATGGGGTAATCACGATGGCGTCATGCTCGGGTAGGCGCACGGAGATGTTGCCCTGCGTGTTGAAGTTCAGGCCGGTACGCACGGATTCGCGGCACCAGTAGAGAATCTCCTCCCGGATCGTGAGCGGCGCTCGTGATGCTACGTCGGGCTGCGTCATTGGGGCTTGTCCTCCTGGTCCGGCTGCTTCATCAGGAAATGAATCGTTCCAATTCTTATCAGCGAATCCCTGTCTTGCCAAACCGGTGGCGGACATCGGACAGACACTTGGCGTCGATTGGAACGATTCACAACGAAATGGTAACGACGATCAGGGCGCGACAGTCCAGCCGACGGCTTAGCGTCACCTCGTTAGTGGCCGATTTGACTCGTCTCATAGGCTTGGATGCTGAATCGATTCATGTCGGCTCTGCGCCGCACCCGAACCGCATCACGAAGGAGTGGCCTCATGGCGCCAACGTTCGCAGACATCGTCCCTGCGCTTGATCGCTTGCAGATCGAGGTTCCATCCTGGGCTTATGGCAACTCTGGCACCCGCTTTAAGGTTTTCGGCACCCCCGGCACACCGCGCGATCCCTTCGAGAAGATCGCTGACGCCGCGCAGGTACATGCCCTGACCGGGCTGGCCCCGAAGGTGGCGCTGCACATCCCCTGGGACAAGGTGGCCGATTACGCGGCGTTGCGCACCTACGCGCGCGAGTTGGGCGTGGGCATAGGCACCATCAACTCCAACACATTCCAAGATGACGCGTACAAGTTCGGCTCCCTCACCCATGTTGATGACGCCGTGCGCCGCCAGGCCATCGACCACCACCTCGAATGTATCGAGATCATGGGAGCTACCGGCTCCCGCGACCTGAAGATTTGGCTAGCGGATGGCTCCAACTACGCCGGCCAGGCCGATATTCGCACTCGTCAAGACTTGCTGGCCGCCTCGTTAGCCGAGATTTATGCGGGCTTAAGCCCCGAGCAGCGTCTCGTGCTGGAGTACAAGTTCTTTGAGCCGGCGTTCTACCACACGGACGTGCCGGATTGGGGCACGGCCTACGCGCAGGTGACAGCCTTGGGCGAGCGAGCCACCGTCTGCCTGGATACCGGACACCACGCGCCAGGCACCAATATTGAGTTCATCGTCGCCCAACTGCTGCGCCTGGGGAAACTAGGCGCCTTCGACTTTAACTCCCGTTACTACGCCGATGACGATCTGATCGTCGGCTCGGCCGACCCGTTCCAGCTGTTCCGCATCATGGTGGAGGTGATTCGTGGCGGCGGGCTAGCCGCCGATTCGACCATCGCCTTCATGCTCGACCAGTGCCACAACGTCGAAGACAAGATTCCCGGCCAGATTCGTTCCGTGCTTAACGTCCAAGAAATGACGACCAAGGCGCTGCTGGTGGATCGCGAAACACTGACCAAATTGCAGGTCGCCGGTGACGTACTTGGCGCGCATCAGCTACTGATGGACGCCTTCTGGACGGATGTGCGCGGCCCGTTGGCCGACTATCGCGAAGCCAAGGGCCTCCCCCGCGACCCGATGGCCACCTTCGCCGCCTCCGGCTACCTAACCCGCATTGCCGCCGAACGAGTAGGCGGCCACCAAGCCAGCTGGGGCGCCTAAGATGAAGGCCTTCGCCGCCATCGACCTCGGCGCCACCTCCGGCCGCGTCATCCTCGCCCTCCTCCCCTCCCCTCCCCGCGAGGTAGTGAGTTCCGACGCTCGTTACGCAGTTAGAACTCACTACCGTGCGCCAGAACTCACTACCTCGCGGATTGAACTTGTGGAGGTGGGGCGGTTTGAGAATGGGGCGGTGAGCGTTCCAGTTGGCGCCGGTGTTGATTTGCATTGGGATGTGCTGCATCTGTGGCGGGGCATCCTGGCTGGATTGCGCGAGGCTGGGCGAGTTGCCGCCGAGCGCGGCGCTACCCTGGCCGGGATTGGCGTGGATTCCTGGGCCGTGGATTATGGGCTGATCGATGGCGCCGGGGCGCTCGTCGCCAACCCTCGCTGCTACCGCGACCCGCGTTATCTGGACGTGGCCGATCAGGTAGATGCCCGCATCCCTCACGCCGAGCAGTATGCGATCAATGGCTTGCAACACCTTGCGTTTAACACGCTGTACCAACTGGTGGCGAACGGCGACGACCTGTCGGGTAAGCAAAACGAAGCAGTCCTACTCATCCCGGACTTAATTAACTACTGGCTGACCGGCAAGGATTATGCGGAGGTTACGAATGCCTCCACCACCGGGCTGCTGGACGCGCGCACGCGGCAGTGGTCTGCCGAACTTGCCGGGCGCCTCAAGGTGGAGTATCCGTATCTATCAGAATTGGACTGCTGCCTGCTGGCCGAAGTAATCGAGCCGGGGAATGTGATCGCGGAATTAAGCCCGGCCGTACAGGAACTCACCGGCCTCGGCCCGGTGCCGGTAATCGCCGTTGCCTCCCACGACACCGCCAGCGCCGTGGTTGGCACCCCGCTTATGCCCGCCACACCAACAACCACCGCGGCCTACATCTCCTCTGGCACCTGGTCGCTGGTGGGCCTCGAACTCCCGGCGCCCATCCTCACCGAGACCTCCCGTCTGGCCGGGTTCACCAACGAACTTGGTGCCGACGGCACCGTCCGTTACCTGAAGAATGTGATGGGCCTGTGGGTGCTTGATGAGTGCCGTCGCGAGTGGGAGCGCGCCGGAGAGTCCGTAGACCTATCCGAGCTGCTCGCCGCCGCAGCCGCCGAACCACCCACCGTCATTCTGCGCTCTCCTCACGCCACAGCGCCCGACGACTCCAGCCGCAAGGCTTCCTCCGCGCAGGATGACGCAGGGGTAGCTGTGATCGACTTGGACGATCCGAAATTTCTGCCACCAGGGGACATGCCGCGTCGCGTGGGTGCGGCTGCCACCAGCGCCGGGTTGCTCATGCCTGAGACCAAACCAGCGCTGGCCCGCCTGATTCTCGACTCATTGGCCGTCGCCTACGCGAAGGCCATTACGGCGGCGGCTGACCTCACCGGGGTCACCGTCACGCAGGTGAATGTGGTGGGTGGTGGCTCGCTGAATGCGCTGCTCTGCCAGCTCACCGCCGATGCGACCGGCCTACCCGTAGTCGCGGGGCCGGTTGAGGCTGCCGCGCTCGGCAATGTACTCATCCAGGCCCGTACCGTCGGCACGCTTCCTCCCGATTCCACTCTGGCCGACCTTCGCACCATCGTCATCAATTCATCCAACCTGACCACCTACTACCCCCGCACATAATTCCGCGTCATTCTGCGCGCCGGGAGCGAAGCAACCGAAGTCGCAGAACCTAGGCCCAGCCGTTTTTCTGGATTCTGCGGCTCGCTGCGCTCGCAGAATGACGCAGTCCCAAGGAGCAACCCATGCGTGACCTGAACGCCAGCACCATCCCCGCCCCAGTGCGCCCAACCACCATCCTCCAATTCGGCGGCGGCAACTTTCTGCGGGCCTTCGTGGATCAGATGGTGCAGGTGGCCAACGACGCCGGAGTCATGAACACCGGTGTCGCCATCGTCCACGCCACTTCGCACGACGACCCAGCTCTTGACCTACTGGTGGCCCAGGATGGCCGCTACCACGTGTTGCTCGAAGGCATAGCGAACGGCGAGCCGGTACGGGAATTCACGCTGGTGAACTCGATCACCGCCATCGTGCGCGCCCACGCAAACTTCGCCGCCTACCGCGACCTATACCTCAGTCCCGACCTGACCATGATCGCCTCGAACACCACCGAGGCGGGCATCGCCTGGGTAGCGGGCGATGATCTGACCGCGCAGCCACCCGTATCGTTCCCGGCAAAAATCGCCGCGCTACTCTTCGACCGTTGGCAGCATTTCGACGGCGCCGCCGATAAGGGGCTGCGCATCGTCTGCTGTGAGCTGATCGAGGACAACGGCTCCACCTTGCGTCAGTATGTGCTGCGGCATGCCGCCGCCGCCAGGCTACCGGCGAAGTTCGTCACCTGGGTTGAGCAGTCTTGCTCCTTCCACGACACCCTGGTGGACCGCATCGTGCCGGGCTACCCGCACGACGAGATTGACGCCATTCAAACGGAGATCGACTTCCACGATCAGGTGGTGGTCAAGGGTGAGCGTTTCGGCATCTGGGCCATCGCCGATGCCTCACCCGCTGTGGTTTCGACACGTCGCTCGTCCCTCGCTCCTACTCAACCACCCGCACACTCCGGATGGTTGAGTAGGGAGCGCAGCGACCGTGTCGAAACCACCACCG
>WQZL01000151.1 GCA_009780755.1 Promicromonosporaceae bacterium
CCTCCTTCCAGGAGACCACCCGGGTACTCACGGAGGCCGCGATGAGCGGTCGCCGCGACCCGCTGCTGGGCCTGAAGGAAAACGTCATCATCGGTAAGCTCATCCCGGCCGGTACCGGCCTGGCCCGTTACCGCAACGTCTCCGTGGAACCGACCGAGCAGGCCAAGGCCGAGCTGTACCCGTCGTTCGGCTACGACGAGATCGACTTCCCGACCCTCGGCATGGGCACGGGCGAGGCCATCCCGCTAGAAGACCTAGACTTCGGCGACTTCCGCTAAGTTAACCCGTCGAAGCGGCCCGCCGGAGCATTCCCGGCGGGCCGCTTCGCCATTTCGCGACCTTCTCTGTCATCCCGCGTACCCCTCTGTCATCCTGCGCAGGGCGACGAAGGAGCGCAGTCGCCGGACCCGGAGTTAGGGTTATACCTGCTCAGGTCTAGGTTCTGCGACTCGCTTCGCTCGCGCAGAATGACGTGGAGAGAGGTGTTACCGGTGGTTGAACCGGTCGAAACCACCAAGCGCGAAAGGCGCTCCCATAGATCAGCGGGGCGCCTTCCGCGTCCCACGCCGCAATCTGGAGACTAGATTTGCCGCAAACAGCAGACTGAATCTCCCGCAAACGGCAGACTGATTTCTCTGCAAACGGTAGACTGGGGCCATGAGTCGCTACCTGACACGCATTGTTGATCGCGAGATTGAGGAGCGGCTGGGCTACATTGGGGCGGTTCTAATTGAGGGACCTAAGGCATGCGGCAAAACCTTGACCGCAACGCAGCACGCGCGGACGGTGTTCCGGTTTGATGAGGATTCAAGCGCGCGCAGCCTGGTGAGCCTGTTCCCATCGCGCTTGTTTGACAACCCGACCCCCATACTGTTTGACGAGTGGCAGGTTGAACCGGCGATCTGGAATCGCGTTCGCCGCCAGGTTGATGATAGGCAGATTGCGGGACAGTTCATCTTGACCGGCTCAGCAACGCCGAACGACGATGTTGCGCGACACTCAGGGGCAGGGCGGTTCTCGGTGGTGTCGATGCGGCCAATGAGCTTGTTTGAGTCGGCGCACTCTACCGGCGAGATGTCGTTGGCCGCGCTACTCAACGGTGAGAGACAGGCAGGTCTTGGCACACACTTGGCATTTGATGAGCTGCTGTGCAGGATCGTCATTGGTGGCTGGCCCGATTTGATTGACACCGATGAGTACATGGCTAGGCGATGGCTGCGCGACTACATCGCGAACGTCGTCGAGGTTGATGTCCAAAACCTTGGCATTCGCCGCGATCCAGCCAACTTGCGTCGCCTGCTGGAGTCATTGGGGCGAAATGTGGCTCAGCCGGTCAAAGCCGCAGAACTTGCTCGAGACGTTGGTGGTGTTGATGGTCCGATCGCCCGGGAAACGATTTCTGCTTATCTGACCGCGCTGAAGCGGTTGCATCTCCTAGATGATTCCGATGCTTGGCGGCCACATATTCGGTCCCGAGCGCGGCTACGTACTGCTGCGGTTCGCTACTTTATAGACCCCTCGCTTGGCCTGGCAGCCTTGAACGTTGGTTCCGCCGAATTGCTGGCCGATCCCCTAGCCTTAGGGTTCTACTTTGAATCACTGGTGATGCGTGATCTGCGGGTATACAGCCAGTTGAGCGGAGGAAGAGTGGAGTCGTGGCGGGATGCCGATGGGAACGAAGTGGATGCCATCGTCACCTGCGGCCCAAATAAATGGGGTGCCTTTGAGGTAAAACTCAATCCTGCGGCTGTGGACGATGCGGCAGCCGCTCTGCTGCGGCTTGCGGCCGTTGTTGACACGGATCGTCATGGCAAGCCCGCTTGTCTGGGCGTGATTACGAGCACTGGTGCCGGAGGCTTACGCCCAGATGGGGTACATGTGATTCCCATCGGCTGTCTTGGTCCGTAATGATGCGCAAGGCGAGGGTTGATGGGCCAGAGCGCCGAGGTTGAGACGAGCTACGTTCCCCTGCGAATCATTTTCTGACCCTGCGCAGACTCACACTGATGGCCGATTTTTGCAAAACGCAAGGGCCGATTTTTGCTAAGCTGTAGCCATGACTTACGTGCGGCGCATCATCGATAACCTCTTGGACGAGGTGATTCCTGGCCTGCCCGCGATTGCGCTAGAAGGCGCTAAGGGGGTCGGCAAGACCGCCACGGCGAGCCAGCGAGCAGCAACCACTATTGATCTCGACGATCCGTTGCAGCTAGAGACGCTGCGGGCAAACCCCGACTGGATCACTCAGGCGCCGCCACCAGTGTTCATCGATGAGTGGCAGCTGCATCCGCCGATCTGGGACAAAGTTAGGCGCGCGGTAGATCGCGACCCGTCTGGGACGCATGTGCTGCTTGCCGGTTCGGCCGGGGTTGCTCCTGGGGTGCGCACTCACTCGGGGGCAGGTCGAATCGTCCGGATGATGATGCGGCCACTCTCTTTCGCCGAACGGGGATTGGAACGTCCTACGGTGTCGTTGCAAGAGCTAATGGCGGGGGCCGCTCCCACCATCTCCGGCGAGACCAGGGTGGGGTTGCCAGAGTATGTTGATGAGATTCTGCGCTCTGGATTTCCCGGGATTCGCCGGGCGGCTCCGCGTCACCGAGGGCTTCAACTCGACAGTTATGTTGATCGCATCGTTGAGCACGAGCTACCCGAGAATGGGGTTGAGGTTCGTCGCCCCGGTGTGCTGCGGGCGTGGCTGCTGGCCTACGGCGCGGCGACAGCCACCGATGCCGCGTATTCCACAATCCTTGATGCTGCAACGCCCGGCGAGCTGGATAAGCCACCTCGACCCACGGTCGATAGTTACCGAGAACATCTAACACGCATTTTCTTGCTCGACCCGATCCCGGCCTGGACTCCGGCCTTCGCACCGCTGCGTCGGCTAACAAAGAAGCCCAAACATCACCTGGTCGACCCGGCCCTAGCGGCTCGACTCGCCGGAATTGATGAGCGAGCCTTGCTTCAAGGGCGAATCACCCGAATCGGTGCGGTCGCTGGCACCTGGCTCGGCGCCCTGTTCGAGTCACTGGTGACGCAGTCGGTGAGGGTTTACGCCACCGATGCGACCGTGGGTCACCTTCGCTCGGCGGATACCACCCGAGAGATTGATCTGATTGTTGAGGACCGCGGGCTGAATGTGGTTGCCATTGAGGTAAAGCTTGTCGGGAGCGTCAGCGACAAGGATGTGCGCCATCTCAACTGGTTACAGGAGCAACTTGGCGAGAGGGTAGTTGACAAGGTCATCATAACTACCGGCCCTTACGCCTACCGGCGGCCTGACGGAGTCGCCGTCGTGCCGCTGGCCCTGCTGGGGCCATGATTTGGGACGAGGAGCGATGTCTGAGTGAGCTTGACAAGTGGCTGGAGGCATCCCCGGAGTAGGAGTCGCTCGTGTTACGGCATCCCAGGGTGAAGGGTGGTTGGGTCGATGCGATCACGCATCTGATTGCTGAGGATGGCACTGGGTCAGCAGTCCCGAATGGCTCTCCTCGATCCCCGTGCAGGCGCATACGAGTCGGCAGTTTCATCTCGATTCGGCAGTTCAAACTGCCGAATCGAGATGAAACTGCCGACTCGTCGTTAGGGGCATACCGCAGCGGCGCGCGGAACGGATCGCGTCTGCCGAAATTAGTTCAGCGGATGACCTAATTTGCTTGGACAGGGACGCTCGTGTATACATTTCCCGTGCTTAACCTACAAAAACCCTTGACCAAACATTCACGTATTCGCTCTCGCCTGGCTGGCATCACCGCTGCTGGCTTGGCACTCCTGCTGGCTCTCCCGCTCGCCCCGGCAGCGGCCACTGATGAACCAGCTGCATTAGTTGTCATGAACGGGGAGGTGGGCATCGCACCGCTCGCTACCCTCCTAGAGAGTGGCACGGTCGGTGCTGGCGGCGCCCCCTGGCGCTTCTACGATGATGGAACCCTATACATCGACAGCGGCACCATTGACTGGTCGGACCCCTATGCAGGCCCCTGGGATTACTACAACGTCCATACAGAATGGGGGTGGGCGCCTCTGAGGGAGCAGGTGACGCTAATTGTTTTCACGGGGCCAGTTGCGGCAGGCGGTCTGCGCAACTTATTCCGTGGTATGCGATACGCGACCGCTATCGTGGGACTCGACTATCTGAATACGGACAATGCGACGACCATGAATCAGATGTTTTCGGCCATGTTTCGGCTGGCTTCGCTTGATTTGTCAGGATTCAACACAGCCAATGTAACTGATATGAGCGGCATGCTTAGTGGAGTGGGGGCGCCTAGTTTAGATGTGTCAGGCTTTGACACGAGCAACGTAACCGACATGAGTTGGATGTTTAGCTCAGGAGACAGCTTAACGAGTTTAGATGTTTCAGGTTTCGACACGAGCAACGTAACCGACATGTCCGGTATGTTCAATGGGCTAAGTGCATCAAGTCTGGACTTATCGGGTTGGGACACGAGCAATGTAACCAACATGCGTTGGATGTTTACCTCACAGGGGTTGACGAGTTTGGATGTGTCGAGTTTTGATACGAGCAGCGTGACCGACATGAGTTTTATGTTTGGTAGCGCGAGCGGGTTGACGAGTTTGGATGTGTCGAGTTTTGATACGAGCAGCGTGACCGACATGAGTTACATGTTTCATTACGCGAGCGGGCTGACGAGTCTGGATTTGTCAGGCTTTGACATGAGCAATGTGACCGTTGCATCAGGGATGCTTGGTCAGGTCACTTCGCTGTCCACTTTGACGCTGGGAGAATGTTTCGGGTCTATGGGGGAAGTGAGCTTGCCTCACTTCAGCGGATACAGGTGGGTAAACGTTACGAATGCGGCGATTACAGACAGGTTCACATCTTCGGAACTGATGGTCAACTTCAGCGGGGCCACAATGTATGGCACCTGGGAGCGGCAGCCTGGAGCGACAATTCTGGCCCCGGTGCTTTACGATGTGACTAGTTGGGATGGTGTCACGATTTCCGAGTGGAGATTGTTTGATGAGCCGCTGGTAGGGGGTAGTATGGCCGACGTAATGTTCTTAGCCTCAGGCATGCCCGCTGGTATCGTACTCGACCCGGTGGCGGGCACATTCTCTGGTACGCCATCTGTCGAAGGCTCTTATGAAGTGACAATCACTTTCATGCTTGATGGTGATTATGACCCGCTGGTTTCTGACTCTGCGAACTTTTGGTGGACGGTTGGCCCGGCACCGGCAGTGGAACATGAGATCACACTCAATTACTGGTGGGGTGGCTCGGGTTCATCCTCGCTGCCGCAAGCATTGGCAGGCACGCTCGTGACGCTGGCCGCGACGCCTGACGCAGACAACGGCTTTGTGTGGTGGGATGTCATGGGTGGCCCTGTGGTCTGGGTTGCTGGTACGTCGGCCTCGTCTAACCCAGCGACGTTCGTAATGCCGGACCATCCACTGATGGTGTTTCCGCAGTTTAGCCCTCGGTATTCAGTAACGATTGCTGCTGGGACTGGCGGGTCAGCTGTGGCCTTTGTGGGTGAAGCGCATGTGGATGCGGCGTACGCGGGCATGCATGTGGAGTTGGCGGCGACCCCTGTCGCGGGGAATCGTTTTGTGCGTTGGGAAATCGTCAACGAGGTAGATCATTGGTGGGCGCCGGTTTGGGTTCTCGGCTCAATGGCCACATCCAATCCGGCAACGTTTGAGATGCCGTGGGCTCCGGTGACGGTAACTCCGATATTTGAGTTGATGCCAACACCAGTGGAATATCCAGTCACTGTTACTCAAGCGGCCGGGGGCACGGCTTCTCCCTCTGTGAATGTGGCGGAGGCGGGTGCATCCGTGGTGTTGACGGCTGCGCCTGTTGCTGGGCAGCGTTTTGTGCGGTGGAATGCCCCGGGTGTGGCTTGGGCCGCGGGTTCATCGGCTACCTCTAATCCGGCGACCTTTGTGATGCCGGGCGCTCCGGTGACGGTGACGCCGGTGTTCGAGGCGATCCCAGCGGCGACTCCGACACCTACTCCCACGCCGATACCAACGCCTACCCCGTGGGAGCCTCCGGCTGACGCGTCGTTTGTCGATGTGGCGACTGGTTCGCAGTTTCACCGGTATATCGAGTGGCTTGCGGCTACGGGGATTACTACGGGTTGGCTAGATGGTACGTTCCGTCCGGGTGAGAATGTGGAGCGTCAAGCAATGGCTGCATTCCTTTACCGCGGATTGGCTGATTCAGGAGCGTTCACAACTCCAAGTGCAGCGACATTTGTGGATAAGTCAGTTGGTAGTACATTCTTCCGGTACGTCGAGTGGTTGGCCGATACCGGCATCACTACTGGCTGGCGCGTGGGCAATCACATGGAGTTCCGTCCGGGTGCGAATGTGGAGCGTCAGGCGATGGCTGCGTTCTTGTTCCGTGCGGCTGGTGAGCCTGTGTTTA
>WQZL01000152.1 GCA_009780755.1 Promicromonosporaceae bacterium
GAATCCGCATACGCCTATGCCGGAAAGCAAAACAAACGGCTGTGGCTGCTGATCCTCGGTGGCGGGCTGCTGTTCGCCGTGTTGGGTGCGCTCGGCCTGGTCACCCTGATTCTAAACATCATCGCGCTGGCCCCGGCGGGCGTGTACTGGTACGACGTGCGCCCCGCCGTCAAAAACTACGGCGGCTCTCGCCCCGGTGGCTGGTAGGCGATGCGCGCGGTGATTCAGCGCGTGACGCGCGCAAGCGTCACGGTGGACGGCACGGTGGTCGGCGAGATTACTCGGCCTGGCCTGGTGGCGCTCGTGGGCGTCACGCATGACGACGGCCCCACGCAGGTAGCCACGATGGCCCGCAAGATCGCTGAGCTGCGCATCCTGCGCGATGAGCGCTCGGCAACGGAGGCGGGTGCCCCGGTGCTGGTGGTCAGCCAGTTCACGCTGTACGGCTCCACGCGCAAGGGCCGCCGCCCTAGCTGGGTGGCCGCTGCCCCTGGCCCCGTGGCCGAACCATTGGTGGCCGCGGTGGTGACCGACCTGCGCGCTCGCGGCCTGGAGGTCGCCACCGGTGTTTTCGGGGCGATGATGGAGGTCGAGCTGGTGGGCGATGGCCCGGTGACCGTCATCGTCGAGGCGTAGCGTTGGCTATAGGCCAACCTCGGCCTCGAAGGCGGCCTCCTCGATGCGGGCCTTGATCGCCATCAGGAAGCGCGCGGCGTCGGCGCCATCCACCAGACGGTGGTCATAGCTGACGAACAGGTAAGCGAACTGGCGGATCGCGATCACATCCACGCCGTCTACGGTGATAACCGCCGGACGCTTGGTTATGGTGCCGGTGCCGAGAATCGCGGTCTGACCAACAGGCACGATGGGCGTATCGATCAGTGCGCCACCCGAGCCGGTGTTCGTGATGGTGAAGGTTGCGCCCTGGAGTTCCTCGGCGGTGACCTTGCTCGCCTTAGTGCGGGCGCCGAGGTCGCCGATGGACTTGGCCAACCCGGCCAGGTTCAGGTTTCCGGCATCCTTGACGACGGGCACCATCAGGCCACGTTCGGTATCCACGGCGATGCCGAGGTGTTCGTGACCGTGATATGTCACCTCGGTACCATCATCGGAGATGGTGGCGTTCAGCTTGGGGAACGCCTTCAACGCCTCGGCGGCGGCCCGTGCGTAGAACGGCAGGAACGTCAGATTCGCACCCTCACGGGCCTTGAACGCATCCTTGGCGCGGGCGCGCAGGGCCGCAAGCTTGGTGACATCCACCTCCACCACCGTGGTGAGCTGCGCCTGCGTATGCAGCGCCTCAACCATGCGTTCGGCGATGATGGCTCGCATCCGCGACATCTTTGCCGTGGTGCCGCGCAGCAGGGAGGGGGCGGCGGCAGGTGAACTTGCCACAGCCGCCGGCGCGGCAGCAGGCTTCCTGGTTTCGACGGGGGCGCTCTGCTCAACTGTTGGCGTTGGCGGTTGAGTTGCGCTAGCGGCGAGGACATCATCCTTGCGGATGCGGCCACCGAGGCCGGTGCCGACGATGGCGGTAAGGTCGATGCCTTGGTCGGCCGCGATCTTCTTCGCTACCGGGGTGGCGTAGGGGCGAGAGCTTGTTGCGGTGGCCGTGGTGGTGGTTTCGACAGGCTCAACCGCCGGGGTCGGCTCAACCGCCGGGACGGGGGAGTCATCGCCGGCAGGCGAGGCTGCCTGGCCAGATACCGTACTGCCGATCACCGCCAGCACATCGCCGACCTTTACCTCGGCATCCTCGGGGGCGACGATCTCCAGCAAGACGCCAGCCACGGTGGAGGGTACCTCGGTATCTACCTTGTCGGTGGATACCTCCAGCAGCGCCTCACCCACCTCGACGGCATCGCCGACGGCCTTCAGCCAACGAGAGATGACCCCCTCATTGACCGACTCGCCAAGCTCGGGAAGCAGCACGTTTTCAGACATGGCAGAAACTCCTCGTCACGATGACGGACACGACACCCCCCATCCTGTCACCATTCCGCGAGCCTGCCCACCCCCATAATGCAGAACTTAGGCCCGGATGGTTGCCCAACCGGCCTAAGTTCTGCGAGCTGTTCAGCCGCCCGAAGGGATTCAGGCGGCGCGGGTCTCCAGGTACTTCAGGAGGGTGCGGACGCCGTAGCCGGTGGCGGCCTTGCCGAGATAGCCATAGGGGCTGCCCGTGTTCCAGGCAGGGCCGGCAATGTCGAGGTGACCCCAAGGGGTATCGCCAACGAACTTGCTCAGGAATAGCCCGGCCACCTGCATCCCGGCCAGGCGCTCGTTCGAGACGTTCATCATGTCGGCGACGTTCGACTTCAACCCGGTGGCCAGGTAATCCGGCAGCAGCATCGGCCAGTTCGACTCCCCGGCGGCCTCGGCTGCCTCATGCAGCGCGGTGCGTACACAGTCGGTGCCCATCACGCCAGCGGTGCGGGCGCCGAGGGCGGCCATCTGCGCGCCGGTCAGGGTGGCAATGTCGATGACGGTGTCGTGCCCATCCTCAATGGCGGCCACCAGGCCATCGGCCATCACCAGGCGCCCCTCGGCATCGGTGTTAATCACCTCGACCGTCTTCCCGCCGCGAATCGTGATGACATCTCCGGGGCGCATCGCGCCGCCGCCGGGCATGTTTTCGGCGAGGCATAGGTACGCGGTGACGGCCACCGGCAGGGCCAGGCGGGCGGCGGCGATGGTGGTATGCAGCACGGCAGCCGCCCCGGCCATGTCCATCGTCATTTGCTCCATGCTCGCCGAGGGCTTGATCGAGATGCCGCCGGTGTCAAACGTGATGCCCTTGCCGATCAGGCCGATCTGAGCCATGTCGCCGGAAGCCTTGGCGGGCGTGTAGGCCACCTTGACCAGCCGTGGTGGGCGCGCCGACCCTTGGCCGACGCCCATGATGCCGCCATAGCCGCCCGCGAGCAGTGCCCGATCATCAAGCACCGTCACCTTTAGCCCCTTGGCACCCTTGGCCGTCGCATCCTTGACCGCTGCCTTGGCCGCCTCGGCGAAGGTCGCCGGGAACAGTAGGTTGGACGGGGTGTTCACCAGATCGCGAGTGGCGTGCACGGCCTCGGCCAGCACCTCGGCCCGCTCTGCGGCGGCCTTGGCTCGCTGCGAGCGCGTGAATTGCGTGTTGATTTCGATGGTTTCGACCGGAGCCGCCTTGGCGATGGCCTCCTCATCGCTTTTTAGGCCCGAGATGGCGTAGGCGCCCAGCAGGGCACCCTCGGCGACGGCGGCCACATCATCGTCGCTGAGCGTCGGTAGGGCGATCACGGCCGAGGCAGAACCGGCCACTTCGCGGATGGCGGCACCGGCGGCGCGACGCAGCGTCTCGGCCTTGAACGCGCCCTCGTCATCGCGTTCGCCTAGGCCGGTGAGTACCAGCACGCCAGCGCTTACGGCTTCGGGGGCGGGCAGTTTGCGTACCTCGTCGGGGGCGCCGGTGATGCTGAGTGTGGTGCTTAGGGTTTCGAGCTGTTGGACGAACTCAGGCGGCAGCTGATCGCCGATGATGGCAGCGCCGTCGGAGGTCTTAGCAACGCCGATGATGAGCGCGTCGGCCTTGGTAGCGGTCGGGTTTTTGCTGGAGAGTGTTAGTTGAGCCACAGAAACGATGTTATCGGACTTAGTGACAGAGGGGTTACCCACCAACCTTCCCAGCCCCCTGACATGAGGCGCGGCCTCCACCATTCACATGCCTGCCCACAAAAACCCTGCCGAACCGGAGGTTACGGCCCTGAAATCACCTGTTTTGGGGCCATAACCTCTGGTGGCGGTGGCGGTGGCGGAAGGGATGGGGCGAGTAGGCTCGGGGGGTGAGCTTGCCAAACCTGTATCACCTGTTTTTCCGTCTCGTGTTTAGGCGCATGGACCCCGAGCATGCGCACGAGTTTGCCTACAAGTGGATTGGCCGGGCCGGGCGGGTGCCGGTGTTTCGCGGCCTGGTGCGGGGAATCCTTGCGCCATACCTTGGGCGCGGAATGGGTGGCCTCGGCTCTGTTGAGGTGCTAGGCCGCACGTATGGCGCCCCCTTTGGCCTGGCGGGTGGCTTCGATAAGGATGCGAATGCCGTGCGTGGTCTGACCATGCTGGGTTTTAGCTACATCGAGATCGGCACCATCACGCCACGCGCACAACCGGGCAACGAGGCGCCGCGCATGTTCCGCGAGATAGAGATGCGGGGCCTGCGCAACCGGATGGGCTTCAACAACGAGGGGGCGCCCGCGGCGGTGGCCACGCTGCGGCGGCTGCGTGAGTCGCGCGGCGGCGACCAGCTGCGCATTGGCGTAAACATTGGCAAGAACAAGGACACGCCCCCCGAGGCAGCGGCCGATGATTACGCGACATGCGCCCGGTTGCTCGCGCCATTCGCCGACTACCTGGTGGTGAACGTCTCCTCGCCCAACACGCCCGGCCTGCGCGACCTGCAAACCATCGAGGCGCTGCGCCCCATCCTCATCGCCGCCCGCAAGGCCGCCGACGAGGCGACCGGGGAACATGTGCCTGTGGTGGATGTCGGTGAAAATGATTCTCTCGGTTCCGCGTCGAAAGCGAGCCATAGTCCGTCGTCTCAACCGCGGGTGCCGCTGTTGGTGAAGATCGCCCCGGACCTCTCCGATGAGGATGTGGACGCCGTGGCTGACCTAGCTCTTGAACTTGGGCTAGACGGCGTAGCGGCGGTGAACACCACCATCGATCACGATCTGGGTCCCGGCGGCCTTTCGGGTGCGCCGCTGCTGCCGCGCGGCCTGGAGGTGGTGGCTCGGCTGCGCGCCCGGCTGGGGGAGGGGCCGACCATCATCGGCTCCGGTGGCATCATCTCGGTGGCCGATGCCCAGGCGTACCTGGAGGCGGGCGCCGATTTGATCCAGGGATACACCGGCTTCATCTACGAAGGCCCCCTATGGCCCGGCAAACTAAACCGTGCCCTAGTCCGCCAAGCCAAGCGGGTAAGAGCGGCTGAGCCTTTCAGTGGTTGAGCCTGTGTCGAAACCACCCCGTGTTGCGGTGTTGCTGGTTTCGACACGGCCTCCTTCGTCGGCCTACTCAACCAGCCGTAGGGCAAACCGGGTGGTTGAGTAGGAGGGCCGCTAGGCCCGACGTGTCGAAACCACCGGAGGGGCAGCTCAACCACCTGGGGTCCAACCACCAGGAGCGTCATTCTGCGGGAGCGTAGCGAGTCGCAGAACCTAGTCCTGTGGGTACATTGGCTTTAGATCCGGTGTTCGGCTGCCGTGCTTGGATGCGTGGGTTAGTAGTCGGGTGGCGGGTTCTGGCAGACTGGTGGGCATGGAGCAGCAGCCAATCACCCCTGGGTTGTTCAGGGACGTCTGGGTGGTGATTCCGCTGTACAACGAGGCGACAGTGGTGGGCGGCGTGATCGATGGCCTGCGGTCAACCTTCCCGAAAGTCGTGGCGGTGGACGATGGTTCCACCGACGATTCCGTGGCGATTGCCCGCAAGGCTGGCGCGGTGGTGGTGCAGCATCCAATCAATCTTGGGCAAGGCGCGGCGTTGCAAACCGGCATCGAGTTTGCGTTGCGGCGCGGCGCGGAATACCTGGTCACCTTCGACGCTGACGGGCAGCACCGGGTGGTGGACGCGGCCGCGATGGTGACCGCCGCCAAGCAAGATGATCTGGCCTTCGTACTAGGTTCGCGTTTTTTAGATAGGCGCACCCGGCCCGGCGTGTTGAAGAAGATTGTACTCAAGCTCGCGGTGTGGCACGTTCGCGCCTCGACGCGCCTGAAGGTCACCGACGCCCACAATGGGCTGCGGGTGTTGCGCGCCGACGCCGCCCGCAGTGTCGAGATTCAGCAGGATCGGATGGCTCACGCCTCGGAAATCGTGGCGCAGCTTGGCCGGACCGGGCTGCCGTGGCGCGAGTTCCCGGTGCAGATCGAGTACACGACGTACTCGAAGGCCAAGGGCCAATCGCTGTGGAACACCGTAAACATCCTGACGGACCTGGCAGCGAAGTAGATGGGGGTAGCGATGTTCATCCAGATTTTGCTCATCATCGGTGTGCTGGGGGCAGTGGTGCTGCTCGCGCGCGCCGGATCGGGCGCCAGATACGACGCATTTCGCAAGCTGTTCCTGTTCGGGTTCGCGATATCGGCCGTGTTTGCAATCGTCTTCCCAGATGCCGCAACCACGGTGGCCCGCTGGTTCGGCATTGGCCGCGGCGCCGACCTGCTGCTATATGGCATGGCGGTGGTATTCATCCTGTCAATCGTCTGGAGCGCCCGTCGTTCGGCCAGGTCAGACCGCCGCACCACCCTGCTCGCCCGCGAGTTCGCCATCTTCAAGGCCGAACTGGAGCTGGGTGTCCAATCCAAGAAGCCAGCTAGTCCCGACTCAGCAAGCTGACTACACCGAC
>WQZL01000153.1 GCA_009780755.1 Promicromonosporaceae bacterium
AGAGGCCGTGATGCGGTTGTAATACTTAGGCTCGCTCCACTCGCGGCCAATGTGCGTAAAGTACGCTCCCTTGAAGTCGGAACCCCGCCCATCCGGTGGCGAGAAGTAGTCCTCCAAGAGTGCGACGGCCAGGTCGCTGTTCTCGGGTTCAAGGATGACGGGGAGCTTGGGATTTGCCATGCGAAAAGCATACGCGAAGAGGCCCACAGGTAGTTACCTGTGGGCCTCTTCGCGTCGCTAGTTACATCAGGCGGCGTTACGGCCGGTGTCGTAGGAGCCGATCTTGTGTACCAGGATGTTGTTGGTGGTGCCAACCTGGCCCACGGGGGCGCCCGAGACGATCACCACGCGGTCCCCCGGCTCGGCCATGCCGTTGGCCTGTAGGGTCGAGTCCACCTGGGCCACCATCTCGTCTACGGAGTACACCGACGGCGCCTCATACGCCTCGATGCCCCAGGAAAGGGCGAGGGTCTTGTGCGTCTGGCTCAGCGGCGTGAAGGCCAGGATTTGAATCTCTGAGCGCAGGCGCGACATGCGGCGGGCCGAGTCGCCGGACTGCGTAAACGTCACGAAGAACTTGACGTTTAGCTGCTCGCCGATCTCCTTGGCGGCCTGGGTGATGACGCCGGGGCGGGTGGCAGCGCGCGTGCCCAGGGGGGCGATGCGGTTGGCGCCGAGCTTCTCGGTGGCCTCAATGATCTGCGCCATCGTTTGCACGGTGATGATCGGGAACTTGCCTACCGAGGTTTCCCCGGAGAGCATGACCGCGTCGGCGCCGTCGAGTACCGCGTTGGCGCAGTCGGAAGCCTCGGCGCGGGTCGGGCGCGGATTGTCGGTCATCGATTCGAGTACCTGGGTGGCGACGATGACGGGCTTGGCGGCGCGGCGGGCCAGTTCGACGATGCGCTTTTGAATCAGCGGCACCTCCTCCAGCGGCATCTCCACGGCCAGGTCGCCTCGGGCCACCATGAAGGCGTCGAAGGCCCGGATAACTTCTTCGAGGTTATCGATGGCCTGCGGCTTTTCCAGCTTGGCGACGACGGGCACCACGATGCCCTCCTCGTCCATGATCTTGCGAACGTCGTCGTAATCCTTGGCGTTGCGCACGAAGGAGAGCGCGATGAAGTCGGCTCCCATCTTCAGCGCCCAGCGCAGGTCTTCCTCATCCTTTTCGGACATGGCGGGCACGGAGACGGCGGCGCCGGGCAGGTTGATGCCCTTGTTGTCCGAGACCGGGCCGGGAATCTCTACGACGGTCTTGACCCGGGGGCCGTCCACGGCGGTGACGCGCACGCGCACCTTGCCGTCGTCGATCAGCAGCGGGTCGCCCACCTTGGCGTCGTCAGCCAGACCCTTGTGAGTGGTCGAGCAGATTAGCTTGGTGCCCTCAATGTCTTCGGTGGTGATGGTGAACTCATCGCCGACATTCAGGTAGTGCTTCTCGCCACCGGCGAACTTGCCGAGCCTGATCTTTGGCCCCTGTAGGTCAACCAGGATGGCCACGTTCCGCCGTGAGGCGCTGGCGGCCGAGCGAACATTGTTGTAAACGGCCTCGTGCTCCTCGAAGGAGCCGTGGCTACGGTTGATTCGGGCCACATCCATGCCCGCCGCGATCAGCTGCCGGAGGTTTTCCGGGCTGCTGGTGGCGGGTCCGATGGTGCAAACGATCTTGGCTTTGCGCATTTCTCCAGCCTTGTTGGGATTTCGCCCCGGATGCGCCGGAGCCGACTAAGGGACAAGCCTACCGCTTAGGCAGGCACGATTTCGTCAGACTCGACCGGGATTGTCCTGCGCGCGTCATCTTCGCGCTCCGGGTGCTTACGGCCGAGGAGGATAAAGGCAGCCAGGCCGCCCAGGAATAGCACCAACGACGTGATGACGTTAAGGCGAACATCGAGTCCGAAGATGCCAAAGGTGCTGGACGGATCCACGCGCAGCATCTCGATCCAGGTGCGTCCGGCGGTGTAGGCCACGACGTACAGCGCGAACACCCGGCCATGACCCAAGCGCAAGCGTCGGTCTAGCCAGATGATGAGGAAGGCGGCGCCGACGTTCCACAGCGCCTCGTACAAGAACGTTGGGTGAAATAACGTGCCCTCGGCGAAACGCTGCCCGGTGGCCGGGTCAATCACCAGGTGGGCGGCGTCGATGCGCAGCCCCCAGGGCAGTGAGGTGGGCGCCCCGTATAGTTCCTGGTTGAAGTAGTTGCCGAATCGCCCGATAGCTTGGGCGAATAGCAGGCCGGGGGCCAGTGCGTCGGCGAGTACGGGCATCGACAGGTTGTGGCGACGGCAGGCGATATAGGCGCCGACCGCGCCACCGGCGATGCCACCCCAGATGGACAGGCCGGTAAAGCCGCCATCCCAGAATCGGATGATGTCCAGCGGGTCGCCGCCATCGCCGAAGTAGCGGCTAGGGGAAGAGAACACATGGTAGAGCCGGGCGCCAACGATGCCGAGGGGGAAAGCCCAGAACGCGATGTTCACCATGTCGTCCATAGTGCCGCCCTCGGTGCGGGTGGCGAAGCGCTTGCCGCCCACCCACACGGCGGCGATGACGCCAGCCAGAATGAGGATGGAGTAGAAACGAATCGGGAAGGAGCCGAGATCAAAACCGCTAACCGAGGGGCTGGGGATTGCTAGGGGAAGCATCAGAGAACCTTTCTTCGAGCGCGGGCGACTCCGTCTGCCAGGTGTCCGGCCACGGCTTGGAGAGCGTCAAGGCGCGAAGCCCAGTCGGCATCAACGGAGAGCGCATTGACGAATGCGGAGCCGACGATGACGCCGTCCGCGTAGGCGCCAACAGCGGCAGCATGGTCGGCGGTGGTAATCCCTAGCCCCAGGCAGACGTGGTCTGCTCCGGCGGCGCGGGTGTTATCGACGAGCGTGCGGGCGGCAAGGTCGATCTCGTCGCGGGCGCCGGTGACACCCATATGCGAGGCCGCGTAGACGAAGCCGCGGGCGGCGGCGGCCGTCAAGGCCAGGCGGTCGGGGGTAGAGCTGGGCGCCACCAGAAACACGCGGTCGAGGTCGTGGGTTTTGGCTGCCTCGATCCAGGGGCCACCCTCGTCGGGAATCAGGTCGGGGGTGATTAGCCCTGCTCCCCCGGCTGCGGCCAGGTCGCGGGCGAAGGCGTCCACGCCGTAGCGCAGCACGGGGTTGTAGTAGCTCATTAGCAGCACCGGTACCTGCGGGGCGTGGGCGCCGATGGCCTCGATCACGGTGAATGCATCGCGCACGCGGGTGCCGCCCTTCAACGCTACCTCGGTTGCGCGCTGGATGACGGGGCCGTCCATCACCGGATCGGAGTACGGCACTCCCAGCTCGACGATGTCCACTCCGGCGTCCACCATTGTTTTTGCGGCCTCAATCGAGCCTTCGACGGAGGGGAAACCGACAGGCAGGTAGCCGATCAGCGCCGGGCGCCCCTCGGCGGCAAGGCGTTCAAGTTTCGCGGCGGTTTGCGAGGTCATTGAAGTTCCCCTCCCTCGGGGCCGAGTTTTACGCCCTCGTCTAGCAGGCCGAAGTATTTGGCGGCGGTGGCCACATCCTTATCTCCGCGCCCGGAGAGGTTGACGATGATTACCTGATCGCGCTTCCCGGCTGCCGCCATTTCGGTGCCGACCTTCATGGCTCCGGCCAGGGCGTGCGAGCTTTCCAGGGCCGGGATGATGCCCTCGGCGCGGCTAAGCACCTGGAATGCCGCCATCGCCTCGGTGTCGGTGATGGGGCGGTAGGTGGCGCGGCCGATGTCGTGCAACCAGGAGTGTTCGGGGCCAACGGAGGGGTAGTCGAGTCCGGCGGAGATGGAGTGGCTGGGCAGGGTTTGGCCGTCCTCGTCTTGCAGCAGATAGGAGCGGGCGCCGTGGATCACACCGGGCACGCCGCCGGAGAAACGGGCCGAATGTAGGCCAGATTCAATGCCGTGACCGCCTCCCTCAAAGCCGTGGATCGCCACATCTTCATCGTCCAGGAAGGCGTTGAACAGGCCGAGCGCGTTGGAGCCGCCGCCTACGCAGGCGACGAGCGCGTCGGGCAGGCGACCAGTGCGGGCCAGAATCTGCTCGCGGGCCTCTTCGCCGATCACGTTGTGGAAGCCGCGCACCATCTCGGGGAAGGGGTGCGGGCCGGTGACGGTGCCGATCAGGTAGTGCGTTTGGGCCAGTTCGGCCACCCACTCGCGTAGGGCTTCATTGATCGCGTCTTTGAGGGTGCGCAGGCCGATGGTGACGGGCACCACGGTGGCGCCGAGCAACCGCATCCGCGAGACATTGAGGGCCTGCCGTTGCGTGTCCTTCTCCCCCATGTAGATCACGCAGTCGAGGTCGAGCAGCGCGGCGGCCGTCGCGGTGGCGACGCCGTGCTGGCCCGCGCCGGTTTCGGCGATCAGGCGGGTTTTGCCCATCCGTTTGGCGAGCAGGGCTTGGCCAAGCACGTTGTTGATCTTGTGGGAGCCGGTGTGGTTCAGGTCTTCTCGTTTGAGGAAGACTCGGTTTCCGGCCTCGCCGCCGCAGGCCATCGCGAACTTGGGGGCCTCGGTTAGCGGGGAGGGGCGGCCTACGTAGTCGCGTAGCAGCGTCCGCAGCTCCTCGTGGAAGGAAGGGTCGGCAATCGCCTTACGGTAGGCGGCTTCTAGCTCATCAAGCGCGGCGACCTGCGCCTCGGGCACCCAACGGCCGCCGAACTCGCCAAAATAAGGGCCGGGTTGCTGTGAAAGAGGAATCGTCACAACGGCCAAGTCTAAGACCTACACGCGGGCCGGACCGCCCACAGGGAGGGATGTTGCCCGGCGGCAACCAAATCCTTGATGGCTCGTTTCGGGTCTCCCCCGGCCAGGAGCGCCCTGCCCACCAGCACGGCGTCGGCACCAGCGCGGGCATACTCCATCACGTCATGGGGGCCACGCACGCCCGAATCGGCGAGGCGCACCACGCGGTCAGGGATCAATGGCGCCAGGTCGCGAAAGATGGTGCGATCCACCTTTGGGGTTTTCAGGTCGCGGGCGTTCACGCTAATCACTAGGGCGCCAGCGTCGAGGGCGCGTTTGACCTCATCGGCGGTGTGCGCCTCGACAATGGCCGTCATGCCGAGCGAGTGGGAGCGCTCTACTAGCGATTCGAGAGCGAGTTGATCCATAGCCGCAACGATGAGCAACACCGCGTCGGCTCCGCAGGCGCGAGCCTCCCAGAGCTGGTAGGTGGTGGTGATGAAATCTTTGTGCAGCACGGGAATGTCCACGGCGGCGCGGATTGCCGCCAGGTCGGCCAGGGAACCAGCGAAGCGACGCCGCTCGGTGATGATCGAGATCATGGTGGCACCGCCGTCTTGACAGTCGGCGGCGAATCGGGCCGGGTCGTGGCTTAGGGCCGGGTCACCTTTGGCGATACCTTGACGCTTGATCTCGGCGATCATTGTCACAGATTCGGAGCGACGTAGGCGGGTGACCACCTCTTGGGCGCTGGGCTGGCGGGCGGCACGCTCCTTGAGTTGGTCGAGGCTGACGGCGGCTTGGCGCACGGCCAAGTCTTCGCGCGCACCGGCGACTATGGATTCAAGGACCGTGGGCATGGGTCAAGGTTAGAGGATCAGCCCGCCATCGAAACAACTGCGGGTGCCGGTATGGCAGGCGGCGCCGGTTTGAGCTACGCCGATGAGCAGCGCATCACCATCGCAATCTAGGGCCACGGACTTGACGATTTGGATGTGTCCAGAGGTGTCGCCCTTGCGCCAGTATTCCTGCCGCGACCGTGACCAGAAGGTGACCCGGCCTTGCGTGAGAGTGCGGCGTAGAGCCTCGTCGTCCATCCAGCCGAGCATGAGTACCTCGGCGGTGTCATGCTGCTGAATGATGGCCGCCACTAGCCCCGCCTCATCACGCTTTAGCCGCTTGGCAATCTCCGCTTCTAGGGTCTCGTCCACTCCCCCATCCTGCCACGGCAGGTAGCATGCCCGGCATGGACATCAGGCTTGCTGGTCGGACATGGGCCGTCGCGCTACTGGGAATCGCCCTGCTGGCAGCGTGCAACAACGGTGACGACAGCGCTTATCCTGACGATCTGCCTACC
>WQZL01000154.1 GCA_009780755.1 Promicromonosporaceae bacterium
GATGGCGGCGTTCTTGTTCCGGGCGGCTGGTTCTCCTGGGTTTACTCCGCCGGCGACTCCGACGTTTTTGGATGTGCCGCGTACCTCTCAGTTCTTTACCGAGATTGAGTGGTTGGCGCAGACAGGTATTACTACCGGTTGGCCTGATGGCACGTTCCGGCCGAACAGCCCGGTAGAGCGTCAGGCTATGGCCGCGTTCTTGTATCGCGCGTTTAACAATGGCCACCTAGATGACACCCATCTCAACCGTCCCTAACGTCTTTCTGCGCGCAGCGACGTAGGAGCGTAGTCGCGGACCCAGACCAGGCGGTAACCGTCAATTCTGGGTTCTGCGACTTGCTTTGCTTCACCCCGCGAGTCTCCTCGCTGCGGTGGCTCGCGGGGACTCTGAAACCGCTCGGGCGTAATGACGGAAGCTGACGGTGGGTGGTTTCGGCATAGTTGCTTCGTTCCTTGCGCAACCACCCGGGCTTGATAGGTCGGTAATTTCCGCTCGATTCGGCGCTTTGAAATGCCGAATCGAACAGAAAGTGCCGACCCATCGTTATTGAGGCAGCGAGGCTAGCAAGTCGCGTTCTTCGGCGTCGGTTAGGCCGGAGCCGTTTGCGGTTGGCAGGTGTTGCGCCAGCCCCCAGGCGAGCGTGTCGGCCAGGGTGTCTGCGAGTGGCCGCCGGACTAGACCTGCTGCCAGCGCGCGCTGACTCGAAAGGGCGCCGATACCGCGCAGATCATTGTCATGCAGCCAGAGCGGCAGTGACCTTGAACCGGCCCACTGCTGGAGGCCATTGTTTGCCAGCCACCTCGATGACGCTGCCACCACCTCGCCGCGATACCCCGCCACTTCTTGGGCGGCCGTCAGGTGTTGGCGCAGGGGAATCGACTCGCCTGCGGCATTGAAGATACCGCTGGTGCCGCCCTCGGCCAACCGCACCAGCCAGGCGGCCAGGTCGCGCACGTCAATCACCGAGGTTGGTAGGTCTGGAATATCGGGAATTAGCACCTTTGCCGGGATGCCGCTGGAGCGCGCAAATCGCAGCGGCCAGTAGGTGGAGCGTCCTGTCTTGTCGCCAGGGCCGCCGATCAGTCCCGGCCGCACTATCACCGAGCGGTTCGGCCCGAACGCTGCCCGGACAGCCGTCTCACAGGCCACT
The DNA here is from genome assembly GCA_009780755.1 of Promicromonosporaceae bacterium. Classification (GTDB taxonomy): domain Bacteria; phylum Actinomycetota; class Actinomycetes; order Actinomycetales; family Cellulomonadaceae; genus Xylanimonas. Next base: position 1,152 of record WQZL01000154.1, read on the forward strand.
TTCGCGGGGCCATACTGCTGTGACCAATCAGTCACCGCATCGTCGACCAGCGGTGAGTGCAGCGGAGCATCCTCGGCAATCCCAAACGCGGCGAGAGAGGGGTAGACGCTGCATGTTGAGACGTACACGTAATTTCTTGCGACCGACGCTAGGTCGCGCACGGCCCGGCGCACATGCCCAGGTTCGGAGGCAATGTCAACGACGGCATCCCACGCCGTTGCAGCCAGGGGAGCCAGCGCATCATCAAGGTTGCGGTCGGCGTTCACCAGCCGGGCGCCCGACGGTACTCCAGAACCGCGCGCCACGCAGACAACCTCATGTCCTGCCGTCACCGCATCCCGCGCCACATTGCCGCCAAGCCATCCCGTGCCACCCAAGATCAAGAATCGCATGCCCCAAATTGTGCCCTGCCAGGGCTAGGGAGGATGCTGCCGACCCGCGACCTGCCAACATTGGCCTATCGCTGTTTTGGTCGAGGTAGGGTCGGTTGTATGTGGGAGCAGCCGAAGCGGGCGAAGGAGAGGACGTATCCGGCGCGCGCAGATGTTTACATTCTTGGCGAGCGGAAGGCCGAGTCGATGGCGCACCCGCTCAAATCTCCAGAAGACGCGGCCCACAAGCTAGCCGACATGCTGGAGAGGCAATGGGCGAATCTGGCGGTCGCTGAGTTGAGCGGTGGTGAACACGGGTTCTCAGCGGGGCTAGAGGTGCGGCTCCGTCCGGCCTCCGTCGGGGCGAACGCTTTGTATGACCGGGTAGGAGCGTCAGCGGTTCAAACCTGGCGGGAAACCTGGGCACACGCGGAGCTGCCAAAAGGCTGTGACGTGGAACAGGCGCCGCTGGCCGCTGGCCTGGTGCCCGATCCGCTGCGCTTGCGTGTGGCCGACTTTTCGGCGGCGGCCCGGTTCATGATCGAACATCTACCAGGCGCGGCCCCGATGCTGCCCAGGTACGACGCGGCACTGGCGTTGGCAAGGGAACTACAGGAGGTAGGCGCCGTCGTGACCGCACCAACGTTGCGGGCGGCGATGAAGCAGACAAGGGACGACCAAAAGGTGCTGTTGGCCTTGGTGGGTTGGTTGGCCGACCATGCCGACCTCTCCGGCCTGCTGGTGACACAGCTGCCGATAGCAGAGATGCAAACAAAGTGGCTGACGACAACTCGAAACACACTGGTAAAGAACCTGATTGGCCGCGACGTGCTGGCTGAGGTGCAATCTCGACCAACCGTCATCCACTTCACCTACCTGGACTCGACGCACTTGGCCGACGCGCGAAACCGTCGCCACGACTCGTGGACCGCCGGGGACAGACACCACCCCGCCTACGATCCGACCACGGTGATTATCGTCGAGAATCGTGATTCTCGTTTGACGTTTCCGCCGGTAAAGAACGCCATCGCCGTGGAGGGCGGCGGCAATGCCGCCTCCGCCCTACTGGAGCAGATTCCGTGGCTGCTTGAAGCCGACACAATCGCCTACTGGGGGGACATCGACGCCGACGGGTTCGCCATCCTGAACAGACTCCGAGAATCCTTCGCCACGCTCGACCCGTCGATACATGTGACCTCAATCCTGATGGACTCGTCCACCCTGCATGAATTTGCGGCCCTGGCCACCAGCGTTGACCGTCAGGGCAAACCGATCAAACCGCGCGGCGGCCCGCTACCGTTGTTAACCGAAGCGGAAAACGCCGCCTACGTCATCGTCTCCACCGGCGGGGATACCCCGGTACGCCGCATCGAACAGGAAAAGCTGCCACCGGCTCGCGCGGCTAGGGCGCTGACTCGGCTGGCTGGAATTGCCTCCGCCCCTAGTCAAGCTGGCGATCCGGGCATAACCTGAGTAAATGGTCGATAACACGCTGCGTTCTACCACCAACAAGCTTGCCATTGTCGGCGCCGGAGCGGTCGGCTCGACGCTCGCCTATGCCGCGCTGACCCGTGGTACCGCTCGCACGGTGGCGCTGATGGATGTCAACAAGAAGAAGGTCGATGCCGAGGTACTCGACCTACAGCACGGCATGATGTTCATCCCTCCCGCCGAAATCATCGGCTCCGACGATATCGAGGTATGCCGTGGCGCGGATGTGGTGGTCATCACCGCCGGGGCCAAGCAGCAGCCGGGGCAGTCGCGCCTCGATCTGGCCGAGGCCACCATCGGCCTAACCCGCAAGATTCTGCCCGGCCTGCTAACCGTTGCCCCCGATGCGATTTACATCATGGTGACCAACCCGGTAGACATCGTCACCTATGCGGCGCAGACCTTCTCGGAGTTACCTCCGGGCCGGGTATTCGGCTCGGGCACAGTGCTTGATTCTTCTCGGCTGCGGGCCGCCCTGGCGCAGTTCTGCGGCGTGGCCGTGGGCAATGTGCACGCCTACATCGCCGGTGAACACGGTGATAGCGAGATTGCGCTATGGAGTTCGGCCACCATTGGCGGGGTGCCGCTGCTGGAGTGGCAGCCGGTGTGCAAACGCGCGCCGCTCACTGCCGAGGTGCGCGAGCGCATCGCGCACGATGTGGTGGATTCGGCCTACCGCATCATTGAGGGCAAGGGTGCCACCAACTACGCCGTCGGGTTAGCGGCCACGCGCATCATCGAGGCGGTGCTGAAGAACGAACACCGAATCATGCCGGTCTCCTCGCGCCTAGACGACTACTACGGCATCTCGGATGTGTGCCTGTCCGTGCCGTCCATCGTTGATCGGCGCGGCGTGCCCGAGGTGGTCAAGGTGCCGATGTCGGATGCGGAACTTGCCGGAATGCGGGCCTCGGCCAACGCGATGCGTGCGGTGCAGCAGCGCTTTGGGCTATAGCGACCGCAGCACGGCGGTGACGCGGCCAAGAATCTGGGCGTGATCGCCGTCAATCGGATCGTAGGCGGGGTTTTGCGGCAGCAGCCACAGGCGACCATCCTTGCGTTTGAAGGTTTTGACCGTGGCCTCGCTGTCAAGCATTGCCGCAACGATCTCGCCGTTCTCCGCCGTTGGCTGCCGACGCACCACTACCCAGTCACCATCACAGATGGCGGCGTCGATCATCGAATCGCCCACCACTTTGAGCAGGAACAGCTCGCCATCGCCGACGATCTGCCGGGGGAGAGCGAACACATCCTCAATGGCCTGCTCGGCCAAGATGGGACCACCGGCGGCGATGCGGCCAACCAGCGGTACGTATGAAGGTTCCTGGGCGCGCCCACCATCGGGTAGCAGCGGCACAGGGATGCCATCTGCTGTGACGTCCAGGTGCGTGCCATCTAGCATCTCGCCGTGCGGGACGATCAGCTCCATCGCGCGGGGCCGCATCGGATCGCGACGGATATACCCCTTACGTTCTAGCTGTAGAAGGATGTGCTTAACGGAGGAGGGACTGGCCAGGCCAACCGCCTTGCCGATCTCGCGCATGGAGGGTGGGTAGCCCTGCTTGGCGATGGCCGCCTTGATGTTGTTCAGCACGAGTTCCTGACGGAAGGTCAGGCCAAGGCCCTCGGTTCCGATGGAGGTCACCGAGGCCAGTTCGTCAGTGTCATCCGCGTGTTCGAGGTAGTCGCTCATGTCCCACTCCGTTCCTGAGCTTTGGGCGGGATGCCCATTTGTGCTGGTGGTAGCCCCAGGATAGCGCGCTCCGACAAGAAAATCAAACATTTGTTCGAGAAGACGTGGACATTGTCAGTGGCTCGTGGCATGATACAGATGTTCGACGAACAAGTGTTCGATCGAGAATGACTGCCGCAAGACCCTAAGACAAGGAGTACATCATGACCAGCACGCCCCACTTCCCGGCTCGTCGCCCCAGCCCCATCCGCAATCACGCCCGCCTTGACGTCGCCGCCGCTGCCGCACCCGCCGTTACGGGCACCGGCCTACGCGGCCTTCGCCTCACCGGTCGCGGGCGCGCGGTTGTGGCGACCCTCTCGCTATGCGTCGCCCTGCCCATCATCGGATTGAACGGGTCGGCCGTGGCTTCGGCTCCCGAACGTGAGACGGCAGTGCAGGAACACACGGTGCGTCACGGTGAGACCATGTGGGGTTTCGCTAGGCAGATAGCCGAACCGGGCGAAGATGTGCGCAACGTGGTTCGCGATCTGATGGCGATCAACGACATGGATACCGCCCGCCTACAGGCCGGACAAACCATCCTACTGCCGCTGCCATAGTCATACGTGACCAGCTCTAGGAATGGTTGGTAGTCTGACCTGCATGTTCTGCCCGTTCTGTCGGCACTCCGACTCCCGCGTTGTAGATTCCCGCACCTCCGATGATGGCTCGTCGATCCGTCGCCGTCGCCAATGCCCAGAATGCGGACGTCGCTTTACCACGCTGGAGACGGCCAGCCTTGCCGTGGTGAAACGATCCGGCGCCACCGAACCATTTAGCCGGAACAAGATTGCCTCCGGGGTACGCAAGGCTTGCCAGGGCCGCCCGGTCAGCGAAGATGACCTGGCCCACCTGGCCCAGAAAGTGGAGGAAACCCTGCGCAGCCAAGGAAGCGCCGAGATCGACGCCTACGAGATTGGCCTGGCGATTCTTGGCCCGCTGCGCGAACTGGACGAGGTTGCCTACCTGCGCTTTGCCAGCGTCTACCAGGCATTCGACTCCTTAGAAGACTTTGAGGCTGCCATCACCTCGCTGCGCGCCGAGCGATAGATCGGTTACAGGTCGCGGGTTGTCGGTGGCGGCTGGGATGATGTATCCGTGAGCGAGACGATTACCGATCTGGGGGCCGCACGGACCCGCTGGGCCGAGCTGCGCGCACTGGTCGAGGCCGATCAACGGGCGTACTACGAGGACGATGCGCCGCTGGTCTCCGACGCTGAATACGACGCGCGGCTGCGCGAGATGGCGACGCTAGAGGCCTCTCA
>WQZL01000155.1 GCA_009780755.1 Promicromonosporaceae bacterium
ACAGAGTCGCTGCTGCTGTCCCCCGGAGAGGGAGAGGGCGCTCTTCTTGAGCCGATCCTTCACCTCGTCCCAAAGGGCCGCCTTCCGCAGCGACTGTTCAACCAGGTCGGCCAGCTCGTTCTTGGGCAGGTTGTCATGCAGTTTAGGGCCATAGGTGATGTTGTCGAAGATGCTCATCGGGAAGGGGTTTGGCTTCTGGAACACCATGCCAATGCGCTTACGCAGGGTGGTGACATCCACGTCCTTGGCGTAGATGTCGTCACCCCGGTAGGTGACGGTGCCGTCGATCTTTACCCCCGGCACCAGATCATTCATCCGGTTCAGGGTGCGCAGAAAAGTGCTTTTGCCGCAACCGGACGGGCCGATGAGCGCGGTGATCTCGCGTTCCGGGATCTCTATTGAAATGGACTTCAGGGCCTGGAGTTCGCCGTAGTGCAGGCTCAGGTCCTTTGCTTCGATGACGTGCACTTTAGATCTTCCTTAACTTGCGATGAACGAGCTTCATGGCGAGGTTGAGTACCAGCACGATGATTAGGAGAATCGAGGCAATCGCGAAGCTCACATCAAAGTTGCCGTGCTCGGTTATATACAGGAATAGCGACACGGTCAAGGTGCCGCCGGAGGTTTGTAGAGCCTCGAAATAGTTGGTGACTAGGGTGAAGCCGACGCCGGCGGTGAACAGCAGGGCCGCGCTCTCGCCCACCATTCGACCCACTGCCAGAATCGTTCCGCTGACGATGCCGGTGAGACTGGACGGCAGGATGATGGTGTAGATGATGTACCACTTGGTGCCGCCGAGAGCGAATGCGCCCTCGCGATAGGACTGCGGCACGGTGCGCAGCGCCTCCTGCGTGGTGCGTACCAGGATGGGCAGTACCAGGATGGACAACGTGAGCGAACCTACCAGGATGCTAGGCCGCATGCCGAAGTTCACCACGAACACGAGGAAGCCAACCAGGCCAAAGATGATGGACGGGATGCCCGCCAGAATCTCGATCGTGAACTCGATCACCCGAACTACCCGCTTGTTCGTGGCGTATTCGCACAGATAGATCGCGGCGCCGATGCCGATCGGCACCGAGATGAGCAGAGTTGTGATAACTATGTACAACGTGAAGATTATGTTCGGCAGGATGCCGATGGTGCCGCGCAGGGCACTGCGAGCCGTACTGAGCAGCTCCCAGTTGATGTGCCCCAGACCCCGAGAGAGTACGAAACCAATCATGCCAACCAGAACCGCCATTGCGAGGGCGGTGCTCAGGTAGATAAAGCCCTTAAACAGATAGCTGTAGGTGCGTCGCTTGGTGGACAATCCCTGAGTAATCTCTTGTGTAGTCACTTGGCCTCACCGCGCTTTAGGGTCAGGTTCAACGTTAGGTTGATTAGGAAGATGAACACGAACAGCACCAGGCCGATGCTGAACAGCGCGTCGCGTTGCAGGCCGGTGGCGTAGCTCAACTCCTGAGCAATCGCCGTGGTCAGCGTGCGCGCCGGGCCGAGCAGCTCGGGCATGGTGGCGATGTTGCCGATCACCAGGATTACGGCCATCGCCTCGCCGATGGCTCGGCCGATGCCGAGTACAACGCCAGCGATGATCCCGCTGCGCGCAGTGGGGATGGAGACCTTGAAGATGGTCTCGACCTGCGTGGCGCCGAGCGCAAGGCTGGCGTCCTCGTATTCTTTTGGAACCGCCTCCAGTGCGACCCGGCTGACGTTTATCATGATCGGCAGGATCATGACGGAGAGCACGATGATGGCCGCCAGCACCGTCGCCCCGCTTTGCAGGTCGAACAGGCGCTGAATGAACGGCACCAGCACTATCATGCCGACGAAGCCATAGACCACCGAGGGGATGCCCGCGAGCAGTTCGGCGGCCGTGTTCACGATGTCGGCCACCTTAGGCGGGGCTATCTTCGCCAGGAATACGGCGGTCATCAGCCCGATGGGGACGCCGATCAGCAGCGCTCCGAGCGTTGAGAAGGTGGAGGAGAGAATGAACGGCAGGATGCCGAACTGCGGGTCAACCCCGGTGCTGCGCCATACCGTGCCGAACAGGAACTCCCGCAATCCGATCTCTTGGATTGCGGGGAGTCCGCTGACGATGAGGTAGAACGCAATCGCAAAGACGATGGCAATGGTGAACAGGCCACAGGCGACGAACGCGCCCTTCATGGCTTGCTCAACAAGCGCCTTCCGGGTTGCAATTGCTGGTCGGGTCATTCTAGTCAGTTCACCTGGACTACGCCGGCGTTGTAGATGATCTCGGTGGCGGCAGGGCTCAACACGAAGTCGAGGAACGCCTGCGCCGCCGGAGACGGGGTGGTCCCCTCCTGGGTCAGCAGAATGAAGGGCCGAGCAACGGGGTAGCTGCCGTTGACTAGCGTCTCGTTAGAGATCTCCACCCCATCGACGCTGATTGCCGTGACGGTGTCGTTGATGGCGGAAAGGGAGGCGTAGCCGATGGCCCCGGGGTTGGTGGCCACGGCTGTAATCACGGCGCCGCCGGAGGTGAGTTCCTGGGCGTGGGCCGGCTCAGCTACGCCTACCACATCATCGAAGACGCTGCGGCTGCCGGAACCTGCCTCGCGACCGATGGGCGCGATGATTTGGTCGTTCCCGCCCAGCTCCCTCCAGTTGGTGATGGTGCCGCTGTAGATGCCGTAGAGCTGCTCCAGGGTCAGATTCTGCACTGGGTTGCCCGGGTGGATGATTACGGCCAAGCCATCAATGGCGAACGTAGTCGCGTTCACCCCGTCCTCCCCGTCTCGCAGCGCGCGGCTGGTCAGCCCGATATCAGCGGTGCCCTCCTGGGCCGAGGTGATACCAGCGCCCGAACCGGTCGGGTTGAAGGTGACGTTTATGTCGTCGTGATCGATCATGAACTGTTCGGCGAGGGCTGCGATCACGCGCTCCACCGAGGTGGAGCCGTTGAGCAACACATTGCCGGACAAGCCGTCGCCGGCCTGGTCGCCGTCTCCGTTACCGCCGCAGGCGGCAGCCGTGAGCGCAATGGTCAGGGCGAGGGCAGGGGCAAGTCTCCTTGCGGTTTTTTTCTTCATGGTTGCGAAGCTACTCGGGTCCGATTACACCTGGGCAAGCGGTCGGTTAACGGAAGGTGAACGAGGCAGGAACGATTAGCCCCCACCTAGACTTGACCCACCCTGACCCAAAGGATTCCCAGATGACCCAGCGCATCGACATCGCCGACCTGAGCGTTTACTACGGCGATTTCAAGGCCGTCGAGGCGATCTCCATGACCGTCGATCCGAGGTCGGTCACTGCCTTCATCGGCCCCTCCGGCTGCGGTAAGAGTACGCTGCTGCGCACCCTAAACCGACTGCACGAGGTGGTTCCCGGCGCCCGTGTCGAGGGCATGGTGCAGATGGGCGGCCTCGATCTGTATGGCACGGACGTGGACCCGGTAGCCGTACGGCGCAACATCGGCATGGTGTTTCAGCGACCCAACCCGTTTCCCACCATGTCCATTCGGGACAACGTGCTGGCCGGGGTCAAACTGAACGACAGACGCATCACGAAGGCCGAAGCCGAGGAGTTGGTGGAGGCTTCGCTTAACGGAGCCAACCTGTGGAGCGAGGTGAAGGATCGGCTGGACAAGCCTGGCTCTGGCCTCTCGGGCGGGCAGCAGCAGCGGCTATGCATCGCGCGGGCGATTGCGGTAAAGCCGCAGGTGTTGCTGATGGATGAGCCATGTTCGGCTCTTGATCCGATCTCGACGCTGGCGATTGAGGATCTGATTGGGAGCCTCAAGGAGTCGTACACCATCGTGATCGTCACCCACAACATGCAGCAGGCCGCCCGGGTCAGCGAGAAGACGGCATTCTTCAACATCGCCGGCACCGGCCAGCCTGGCCGCCTGATCGAGATGGACTACTCCTCTCGCAGCTTCAGCAACCCCCGAGAAAAGGCTACCGAAGACTATGTTTCTGGCCGCTTCGGCTAATTGTGGTACCGTAACCTAGTACCACTAGGAGGATGTCATGACCATCACCGCCACTGAGGCCCGACGCACATTGTTCCCGTTGATTCAGCAGGTGAACGACGACAATATCGCCATCGAGATCGTTTCGCGTGCCGGAAACGCGGTGTTGATGCCCGCCGATGAGTACGCAGCCTGGCAGGAGACGGCCTACCTGTTCCGTTCTCCAGCCAATGCTCACAGGCTGCGCAGCGCCTATGAGGCCGCCAAGTCGGGGCAGGCGGTTGAGTACGAGCTGGATCGCACATGAGGCTGGTCTGGGCCGTCGAGGCATGGGAAGACTACGTATATTGGCAGAAGGCAGATCGCAAGCTACTCGCCCGAATCAACCGGCTGATCGATGAAACCAGACGCGATCCCTTCGGCGGCATTGGCAAACCGAAACCACTTAAATACGGTGCCGAGGGTGCCTGGTCAAAACGGATCAACGACGAGCATCGTCTGGTTTACCTCATTGACAACGATGACCTAATCATTCTCCAGGCCCGCTATCACTACTGAAGCTCAGGGGCGGTGGGCTAGGATTACCTGCTATTGGCGTTGATCCGGCTATCACCGGGGAGCCTCCGGAAGAACGGCCTTGCGCCCAGTAGAACCGGACGGGTTGGCCCGTCACAGCCTCGAACGAGTGGTCGGTGATTCGTCTCCGGCAAGCGGGGTGGTACCGCGGCATCCGTCGTCCCCGTGGACCTGACCGTACGTTCGAGGAGTACCGCCAACATGGCATATCCGCTGCACAACACGTCCGACGCTGGGAGCGCCTTCGGGATCCCGGCTTCCCCGAATCTGCCTGACTTGGAGCGGGGCGTGCTTGCCTACTGGGAGGCCGACGGAACGTTCCAGGCATCCGTCGAGCGCAATGCGGCCGGGGAAAATGGCGCCAACGAGTTTGTCTTCTATGACGGCCCCCCCTTCGCCAACGGCCTGCCGCACTACGGCCATCTGCTCACCGGTTACGCCAAGGATGTGATCCCGCGCTTCCAGACCATGCGTGGTCGCCGCGTCGAACGCCGCTTCGGCTGGGACACCCACGGCCTGCCCGCCGAACTTGAAGCGATGGATCAGCTCGGCATCAAGACCAAGGAGGAAATCCTTGAACTCGGCCTGGAGAAGTTCAATGCCAAGTGCCGCGAATCCGTGATGAAGTACGCCCTCATTTGGCGCGAATACGTCACCCGCCAGGCCCGCTGGGTTGACTTCGAGGGTGACTACAAGACGATGGACCTGTCATTCATGGAGTCGGTGATCTGGGGCTTTAAGCAGCTCTGGGACAAGGGCCTCATTTACGAGGGCTTCCGCGTGCTGCCCTACTGCTGGAACGACCAGACTCCGCTGTCCAACCATGAGCTGCGCATGGACGATGACGTTTATCAGGACCGCCAAGATCCCTCGCTGACCGTGGGACTGAAGGTGGTTTCGATCGGCTCAACCACCGATAAGGTGCGCGAGGGTGACCTGCTGCTCATCTGGACGACGACCCCCTGGACCCTACCCAGCAACCTGCTGATCGCCGCCGGGCCAGAGGTCGAGTACGCCATCGTCGAATCGTCAAAGCCAACGGGCCGGACGGAGCGATACATCATCGCCGCCGAACGCCTCGCGTCATACAGCCGGGAACTACAGGAGGACGAGGAGACTCCGCTGGCCGAGCAGATCGTTGGCTGCCTGAGCGGCGCCGAACTCGCTGGAACCCACTACCGCCCGCCGTTCGGCTACCGCGAAGGCCAGGAGAACGCGCACCGTGTGGTCACCGCCGATTTTGTGACCACCACGGATGGCACCGGCCTGGTACACATCGCCCCGGCCTTCGGCGAGGACGACAAGGCCGTCTGCGACCGGGAGGGAGTCGAGACCTTCATGCCCGTCGGCCCCGATGGTTGCTTCATGTTCCCGGTGACCGACTATGAGGGAATGCAGGTCTTCGAGGCGAATCCGCGCATCATCGAGCACTTGAAAAACAGGACGCGAGGCGAGGT
>WQZL01000156.1 GCA_009780755.1 Promicromonosporaceae bacterium
GAGCCAAACCATCGGACGCCTGGCCGGGGCCGCGCAGGCCGCCACCCTGGCCGAATACGGCCCAGGCCCACACACGCGATTCTGCTCGCGGCTGGTGGTGCCCACGGAGACGGCGCTAGAAGTCCTGGCGTTGAAGGGCATCGCCGTGGCCTACGTGATGAGGCCGCGCAGCGACGAACCGGCGCATGGGGCACAGCGCGAGGTGCTGATCGAGCTGGTGACGGCGCTGGTCAACTCTGGACCCGACGCCTTAGAGACGCCGTTTGCCGCCGACCTCGCCGCCGCGCCCGACGATGGCGCCCGCCTGCGGGTGGTGGTGGATCAGGTGGCCTCATTGACCGACCAATCGGCGCTGCTGTGGCATTCCCGGCTGGTTCGCGGAGGTGCGCCGTGGCCGGGCTAATCAAACGCGAGGATGTCGAAGCCGTCCGCGAGCGCACCCGCATCGAGGATATTGTCGGCGCTCAGGTGACGCTCAAACCCGCCGGGGTGGGGTCGATGAAGGGCTTGTGCCCATTCCACGACGAGCGGACGCCGTCGTTTACCGTGCGGCCCGCCGTTGGGCGGTATCACTGCTTTGGCTGCGGGGAATCAGGGGACGCGATAGCGTTCGTGATGAAGCTCGATGGGCTGAGCTTCGCTGAGGCCGTGGGAATGCTCGCCGACCGGTGTGGCGTGCAGTTGCGCTACGAGGAGTCGTCGGGGGCCAGCGGAAACGTACGCCGCGACGATCCAGGTCGCCGTCAGCGGCTGATCGACGCGAACCGGGTGGCCGCCGAGTATTACGCCGAGCAGTTGTTTTCCTCTGCCGAGGCCAAGTCCGGACGGCGCTTTTTGGCGGAGCGCTCCTTTGGTCGCGCCGATGCCGAGAAGTTCTCGGTGGGGTATGCCCCCTCGGGCTGGAATCACCTGCGCGACTACCTTCAGGCCAAGGGCTACACGCAGGCCGAACTGCTGGCCGCCGGACTGGTTAAGCAGGGGCAACGCGGTCCATATGATGCCTTCCGGGGTCGCCTAATCTGGCCTATCCGCGACACATCCGGGGCCGTGGTTGGCTTCGGAGCGCGCAAGCTATACGAGGAGGACAACGGCCCGAAGTTCCTGAACACCACCGAGACTTCCCTGTATAAGAAGTCACAAGTGCTATATGGCGTTGATCTGGCGAAGAAGGCGATTGCCCGGGACAAGCGGGTTGTCATCGTTGAGGGTTACACGGATGTGATGGCCGCACACCTTTCGGGGGTGGAGAGCGCGGTAGCCACCTGTGGCACGGCGTTTGGTGCCGATCATGCCCGGATAATGCGGCGTCTGATGGGTGATTTCGGCGCGGGTGGTGGCCTGCAACTGGCCTCCGGTCAGTCGCTCGGGGGAGAGGTGATCTTCACCTTTGACGGGGATGCGGCCGGGCAGAAGGCCGCCCTGCGCGCCTTCGGTGAGGATCAACGCTTCCACGCTCAGACCTTCGTGGCTGTGGCCGCCGATGGCATGGACCCGTGCGATCTGCGGATCGCCAAGGGGCCAGCAGCCGTGCGGGCGCTGGTGGATGGGCGGGTGCCGCTGTTTGAGTTTGTGATTCGCACCACGCTTGAGCGCTTCGACCTGAACTCCGTAGAGGGCCGGGTTCAGGCGTTGCGGGAGACCGCCGGGTACGTGGCCGGGATTCGTGACCGAGCCATGCAGGATGGTTACGTCCGCTCGTTGGCCGGCTGGATTGGCCTGGATATCGAGGAGGTGCGCCGCGAGGTTTCCCACGTCGTAAAATCTCCGCGCAAGCCGCAAGAGCGTCATCCTGCGCGAAGCGAGGTACGAGCGGAGTCGCAGGACCCAGCCCCGCAGGCTTCCCCCGCCTATCATCTTCCCAACCCCCGTGATCCGGTGGCTCACACGGAACACCTGGCCTTGGTCGCGGTGTTGCAGTACCCGCAGCACATTCCCGAAGAGTTCGACATGCTAGGCCCGAGCGCCTTCACCACCCCGGTGTGGCGGGCGATTCATGATGCGATCCGTGCCGCCGGGGGTGTGGCCACGGGCCGGACGCTTGCCACGAGCGGGTGGGTAAGTGCGGTAGAAACCCAGGCGGGTGAGGCGCTTTCCCCGCTGATAAATCAACTGTCGGTAACCCCGCTGCCGGAGGATCGAGAAGAGGTGATTGGTCGCTACGTGGCCGATGTGATCCGGGCATTGCGCGACCTTGGCCTCACCCGGCAGATCGCCGATGCCCGTAGCCGCCTGATGCGTACCGACGCCACCGCGAATCCGGATGAACACCGCGTCAGCATGGAGGCTCTGCTCGCCCTCGAAACCACCCGCCGCCGCCTCCGGGAGACCGACTAACGTTCAGCCCCTCCTGTGAGATCGTCAATTTGAGGTGAGATCGTCAACTTGCGCATGCGGAAACCGACGATCTCAGCCCAAATTGACGATCTCGCGAACGGGAGCAGGTAAAACAAGGGTGGGGGCACCGGAGGTCACGGTTAGGATTGACTCATGCCTGATAACCCGCGCGCCCTGCGCCTCGCCGACCGGATCAAGGTGATTGTCGCGCAGCTACTCGATACTCGGGTCAAGGACCCACGCCTGGGGTTTGTCACCATTACCGATGTGCGGGTGACCGGTGACTTGCAGCAGGCATCAGTGTTCTACACGGTGCTGGGGTCTGATGAGGATCGGGCCAACACTGCTGCCGCGTTGAACAGCGCCAAGGGCATGATCCGTTCCGAGGTGGGCAAACAGATTGAGGTGCGGCTAACCCCGAGCATTGAGTTTCACCTGGATATGGTGCCAGAAACTTCCGCACACTTGAATGCCGCGCTAGAAGAGGCGCGCCGCCGCGACGCCGAGCTGGCGGCCCTGCGCGTGGGCAAGACCTACGCTGGCGATGCCGACCCCTACAAGGCGAAGGAAGAGGACATATCCGAGACTGCCGGAGAGTTCCTGACCGACGAGCAGGGCTTCAGCGGCTATGGCAATGGCGAGGGACCAAGCATCCCGATCAAGCCGTTCAAGTTGGGTGAAGCCACCGACGAGGCTGGGTTCGCCGGTTACGACGACGAACACTAACGGATGACCCCGCTCATCGAAACCACCACCCCGACCCGGCCTGCGCGTCGCCCCACGGCCCCGGACGGCTTCGTGATAGTTGACAAGCCCACCGGATGGACATCGCATGACGTGGTGGGACGGATGCGGCACCTGGCCGGGACGCGCAAGGTGGGCCACGCGGGCACGCTTGATCCAATGGCGACCGGTGTACTGGTGATCGGCGTGGGCAAGGCCACCAAATTGTTGACCTACGTGGTGGGCGCCGAGAAGCAGTATGACGCCACCATTCGCCTGGGCATCGGCACTACCACAGACGATGCCGAGGGCGAGGTCACGGCCACGCCGGGCTACCCCTCCACAACAGCTAGCGCAAGCGAGGGTGGAACGCAGGATCTAGCGTTGCAAGCCGCTCTGGCCTCGCTTACCGGTGACATCATGCAGGTGCCTACGGCGGTCTCGGCCATCAAGGTGGACGGTAAACGTGCCTACGCCCGCGTCCGGGCCGGAGAGCAGGTGGAGCTGCCCGCCCGCCCGGTAACGGTCAACCAGTTTGATGTGTTAGCCGCTCGTACCACCTTGATGCCATCAACCACGTCATCTGGCGTGAGCGATAACGAGTCGCCGGAACCGGGTGAGACGATTCCCGTCCTTGACCTCGATGTGACCGTAACCGTCTCGTCCGGCACCTACGTTCGCGCCCTGGCTCGCGATCTGGGCGCGGCGCTCGGCACAGCAGGTCATCTAACGGCCCTGCGACGCACCAGGGTTGGCGGCAACACCCTGGCCGACGCCCACACGTTAGAACAGCTAACGGCCCAGGCAGATGCGGCCGGGGTACTCGCCACCATTCCGCTAGCCGAGGCGGCCGCCGCGCACCTGCCCTCACGTGAACTGACCGCCGCCGAAGCTCGCGAATTAAGCTTTGGCCGCTGGATCGCGCCTACCGGTACCGCCGAACCGGTCGCCGCGCTCACCGCAGACGGCACTCTCATCGCAGTATTGACAGACACCCGCCGCGGCGAAGAAACCCTCGCCAAACCAACACTCGTACTCACCCCAGCAAACGGTTGAGTAGACCCGACCGCTGCGTCGAGATCGGTAGTTTGCGTTGAGGTCGGTCGCTCGAGTTACCGATCTCGACGCAAACTACCGATCTCAATGAAACGGGCCGCCCGGTTGAGGGGTGAGGTACATCTGACGACAGAAATGTGACCAAATCGTGACAAATGTGTGTTAAACGTTTTCCTGGGAGCGCAACCACCGCCTAGTCTCGACCTCAGCGGCGCAGCTGGCGCGTCGCGGGGGCCACGAGCCTCCCCGAGTATCGCGAAGGGGCAGATACATGTATTCGTCGCTCAGGCCGGAGACCCGGCGAGCAACAAGATCAAGAAACGTTCGGCGCTTGACTGCCATCGGCGCCGCCACGGCAATGCTGGCAACCGGCCTAGTGGCCGCCGCCACACCCGCCGCCGCGTCTGGGCCAAATATGGTGCTCAGCATCGCACAGACCGCCGACTGGCAGGGCCTGCAAATCCCCGGCTCCTACTTCGAGGACGGCGCCACCTACCGCCTTGAGGCCCGCGTGCTGGCCGATGAATTCTTCTCCGGCAACGCCCGCTTTGTGAGCCAATCGGCCGCCGACATCAGCAACAGTAACGTTTGGCTGACCAACGTGGCGATCAATCCGAACGCCTGGACAAACCTCACGGCAACCTGGACGCCGCGCGCAGCCGCCGATGGCGGAACCAGCTGGGCGCGCATCGTCGCCGGCGCTCCCGGCGGAGGCAATACTGCCGGTACCTTCCTTGTTGACGACGTGGTGCTGACCCGCACCCACGACACGAGCGGGGTGCCGCTTGACCCGCCGGTCGAAGTGTTCCACATTGACTTCGACACCACCTTCCCTAGCTGGGGCAACTTCCCCGCTAACGTTGGCGACGGCGGCACCTTTGCCCATGTCGTAGACCCGCTGTGGCAGGCTCCGCCGAATATGGTGCAGCAGGTCACAACCGCTGCCAACTGGGGTGGGCCGCAAATCAACCACGGCACCGATGTGGACTTCATTCCCGGCGCCACCTTCGGGTTCAGTGGGTGGGTACTCGCTGATGAGTTCGCTCCCGCCGGTTCGCAGGCCCGGTTCATGAGTTCTGGGTTCAGCTGGATTGGCAACACGAATGTGTTCTCCGACTCCTGGACGGAAATCGGCTCCACTTTCACAGTGCCAGCAGCTGGCATCAACTGGGTTCGTATCGCCATGGCTGGCCCCGCGAATGCAGACATCACCACCACCTGGTTCCTTGACGATGTAGTGGTGACGCAGCTCACAGATGAATTCGGCGCTGACCTGCCGGAGCCACTCATCGTATTCAGCCGCAATTTCAATGATGGGATTTCAATCCCTGGTGACGGCGCCTCCGGTGTCACCATCGTTCCGGACCCGCTGGCTCCCGGCGATGATGAGGGAATTCGAATCACCTTTGACTTCGAGGAGGGGCATCCCCAGGGTTGGACTCCGCGCAGCGTTGCCGCCGGTACCCCCACTCTCGCAATCATCAGCCCCGGCGCAGACGGCAGTACCTATGCCCTCTCCGTCACTAACCGACTCTCCCAGGGCATGGGCGCCATGATCGACCTGGCCGGAATGCTGCCGGCCGGCGCCATCGTCGAGTTCTCCGCCGACGTGCGCTTCTTAGAGGCTGGCTCGGTTGGCTCGCTGACCGTTTCGCGACAGACCGACGCGCACGGCCTGAGCGAATGGGACGGTCTGATGCCCACCTTCACCGGAATCGGCACCGATTGGACCACCATCGAGGGCGTCTTTACGGTACCCGGCTACGTTGACGTGTTCCGCCCCTACTTCGAAACCCCGTGGGCCGACGGCGATCCCGGCGACATCACGCCATTTGCCATCGACAAC
>WQZL01000157.1 GCA_009780755.1 Promicromonosporaceae bacterium
GGGGGGGGAGAGTCGGGGCAGCCCGGGGGGGGGCGGGGCGCCCCGGAAGAGGGGCGGGATGATTGGGCGGGTACGAGGGGGTTGGTGAAACCTCCCCAAAACTCCTTTTCCCCCCCCCCCCCCCGATCTGACCACTTCCAAGGCTGTTTCACAGGAAGTTGGCCGATATCACATGATTCTGTGTCGTCAAATGGTGTTCGGAGTGTGATCCTGACCTCTCGCTGGTTGAACTATCCCGGCGGTTGAGCCTGTCGAAACCACCTCGTCCGCGATGGTGGGTGGTTTCGACAGGCTCAATCGCCGAGGCCCGTCATTCTGCGCGAAGGGAGCGAAGCGAGCGGAGTCGCAGAACCTAGACCAGACGGTGACCCTCTGAGCCTGGGTCCTGCGACTACGCTCCTTCGTCGCTCCGCGCAGGATGACGAACGAGGTGGCGCTTGCCGGTTCGCGCAGGATGACGAACGAGGTGGCGCTTGCTGGTTCGCGCGGGGTGACGAGGGGTGGCGCTTGTTGTTCAGTATGGGGTGATGGTTAGGAGGGGTGCTGGGTGGCCGACAATTTGGGTAGGAGAGACGTTGAGAGGGATGGGGGTGGGATAGGTTTTATGGCGTGAACTTGTCCAGCTTGGGCGCGCGGGCGTCGATTGATCGGTCCGGGGCCATCCCTGTTGTGGTGGTGGATGCCCAGACCGGGAAGGCGTCGGCACCACAGCCCGCGGCCACGGGCGCCGGGATCGCGATTCCGCTGCCCGATCCGGCAATGGCTTCCCGGCTGGCTCGGCGGATGGAGGCCGTCGAGGTCGCTTTGAGCAGCGCCGTCACGCAGGCCGACCGGCTGGCCGACGATGTCTCCCGGCATCTGCTCGCCGCCGGAGGTAAGCGGCTACGGCCCTTCTTGACCCTGCTCACCGGCGAACTGGGTGACGGCACTCGGCCAGAACTCATCGACGCGGCTGTCATCGTCGAACTAACGCACCTGGCAACGCTGTACCACGACGACGTGATGGATTCGGCCCCGCTTAGGCGCGGAGTGCCAAGCGCGCACACCGTCTGGGGCAACTCCGTGGCGATCCTGACCGGCGATCTGCTCTTCGCCCGCGCCTCGCAACTGGTGGCGGGTCTCGGCTCTGAAGCGGTGTTAAGCCAGGCGCATACCTTCGAGCGGCTCTGCCTTGGGCAACTGCACGAAACGATGGGGCCTGGATCCGGCGAGGATCCAGTGGCGCACTACCTGGGGGTGCTGGCCGATAAGACTGCCTCACTGCTGGCTACCGCGGCGCGGCTGGGGGCGATGTATTCGGGGGCACCAACGGAGTTTGTCGAGGTGGTGGCGCGTTATGGCGAGCAGGTGGGGGTCGCCTTCCAGCTCGCCGACGATGTGATTGATCTAACCGGTTCCGGCGCCGAGACCGGCAAAACCCCCGGTACCGATCTGCGTGAGAACGTGCCGACAATGCCGGTGCTGCTGCTGCGGCAGCGACTTGCCCGTGGGGAAGCCTCCCCGTCGGATCAGGCGCTGCTGGCTGCGATAGATGGCGACCTGACCGATGATGCCGTGCTGGCCAATGTGGTGGCTCGCCTGCGCGCCCACGATGTGTTGGTCGAAACCCGTGAGCTGGCCACCCGCTACGCCCGCGATGCCGAGGCGACCCTATCTCCGCTTCCCGAAGGCCCGGTTAAAGCGGCTCTCGCCTCCTTTGCCACTGCCTTGGCCGACCGCGCCCGGTAGTGGTGTGTCGTGGTTTCGACACGCTCGCTGGCGCTCGCTACTCAACCACCCGCTTTCCTCCATCCTCGCTACTCAACCACCCGCTTTCCTCCATCCTCGCTACTCAACCACCCGCTTTCCTCCATCCTCGCTACTCAACCACCCGCTTTCCTTCATCCTCGCTACTCAACCACCTGGAGGGGCAGCCCAACCACCAGTTAGTGGAGGCTATTCCTTGCCGGGGTGGATGACGCGGAGACCCAAAGCTCGCGCTGCCTCGATCATTGCATTGTCATAGGTGACGACAACCTCGGCGCCGGTTGAGATAGCCATCCGCATATGCAGGGCGTCTAGGCTACGAAGGGTTTTCCCCGGAAGCTGTGCGGCTGCGTGGTAATCCAGGCGGGTGACTGGAACTATGTGCATGCCGGATATAACGGCTGCGACTCCTTCTGGGTTGAGGTCGTGTCGGGTTTGTAAACGTCCTAGCTCGGTGACGAGCAGGTCCGACGACACCAGCACAACATCTGTGACTTCTTCCCAGAAGCTAAGGGCTGCGGATTCCGGCTCGATCTGGACAAACTTCGCGGCTGCGGAAGTGTCAAGGTACGCGATCATCTCTCGCCCCTTAGGTAGTCCAAGGCTTCCTGGATCGTCTCTCCTTCATGCACAACAGCCTTAATGTTCCGCGTCCACCCCGGTGGCTTCTTGCGAGTGAATCGCGGCGTATCTACCGGAACGATGCGGGCCACCGGTTTACCGTCGGTAGTGACGATGAATGTGTGGCCCTCCCCAACCTGGCGCAGCACATCGCTGCACTCGTTGCGGAGTTGACGCTGGGGGATGGTGTGTTCGGCCATTTCCTGACCGTAGCACGTTGCTACGCCAATTGTCATGGGGTTGCTCCTTTCACCAGGGTTAGGGCCAGCGCCCAGCCGAGCAGCATGTAGGGGCCAAAAGCGATGGCCGTGTGGCGGGTGGCCCGATGGGTCACCACCAGCACGAGGGCAGCCAACCCGCCAATTAAGAACGGCAGCAGCGCCGTCAGCCAGAGCGCCTCCCAGCCCAGCCAGCCCGCAGGCAAGCCCAACAACACCGCCAGTTTCACGTCTCCCGCCCCCAAGCCCTGAGGGCTAGCCGCATGCAGCAGCCCGTACATTGCCCCTAATCCCACCCCGCCAAATAATGCTCCCTGGAGGGGGCGGGCATCACCACAGCCCAGCGCGGCGGCCCCTAACAGTGCGAAAACCAGGACGATACCTGGCAGGGTGATCGCGTTCGGCAATCGGTGAGTGCGTCCATCGATCACTAGCAGCGCGGCCCCAGCCAAGCCGACTGCCAGAAAGGCGGGCCATGCCCAACCCGGCCCACCCACCCAGACCGCCCAGGGGATGACAACTAGGGACAGCGGCAAGATTGTCCCGCGATACGGCGCAACCTCGACGTTGAGTTGGGCCAGCCAGCGAACCCCCGGCCTCAGCCGGGCCGCCTGTTCTGGAGCGAACCTCATCTATCGAGCGTCGCCCATCTGCGGGGAAAGGGGAACCCCTTGTCCACCATGTGAGATGGCAGGGTTCAGGAGGAGGAAGTGGTCGGCTTTGTGGCGTTGGTTTTGGTCTCGGACTTAACCTTGCTGGTGGCCTCGACCGTCTTGGCGGCGGTTTCGGGCGACGCCTTTGACTTCTTGGCCTTGCTCGGCCCCGAGTCGGAACTTGACCGCGAGTCGGTGCGGTAAAAACCCGACCCCTTAAAGGTGACCGCCACGTGCCCGAACTGCTTGCGCAGCAGGCCGCCACACTTCGGGCAGGCGGTTAGCGACTCCTCCGTGAACGCCTGGACGACGTCAAATTCGTGACCGCAGGCGGAACACCGGTAGGCATACGTGGGCACAACTACTCCTAGAGAATGAGAAAGAGATTAAGGATAAGGCTAGATGGATCGCCAACCGCTTGGGGTCGCGACGGCATTAACCGGCAGATCGTGAGGTTCGACGGGTAGCGGGTTTGCGTCACCGTCATACAGTTCCTCGTCGAAGACTAACCCGATCACCGGCACACCGCGCGGCACCAGGGCCAGCATCCGGTCAAACCAGCCGCCACCTTGCCCGAGCCGCCGCCCGCGGGTATCGATGGCCAATGCCGGGGCGATAACCACATTCGCCGACGCCACGGCCTCGGCACCGAGCGCAGGGCCGGGCGGCTCCGGCGGGCGACCCGGCGCTCGCTCGCATAGGTCCGCCACGGAGGTACATTCGGCCCAATCACGCGCCAGTCCCGAACCGAGCATCGGCAATAGCACCCGCTGGCCTCGGGAAATCGCCCGCTCTAGCCACACGGAGGTATCGGGTTCATTCGAGCGCGCGGCATAGGCGGCAAGACAGGTCGCCTCGCGCACCGCCGGAATGGAGTCGAGTACGTCGGCCAGCACGGTTGCGGTTGCCATCCGCTGCTTAGCGGTATGCGTCGCCCGGCGATCACGCAGGGAGTGCCGCAAGGCGTCCTTGGCCTCAATTACGGCATCGGCATCATCCGTAGTGAAATCGGGGTGCAGCAGTCGTCCGTCACCGGTCATACGCCTATTGTGTCAGTTCCGGCGAGTTTCGGCGGCTAAGGTGGGGCGGTGAACAAGACGTGGCCGGTGACGCTGCGCGCGCAGGTGGGTTCCGATGTGGTGGTGTTGCGGCCGTTGGGGCGACGCGACGCGAATAACTGGCTGCGATTGCGCTCGGTAAACCACGCCTGGCTAGAGCCGTGGGAGGCCACCAAGCCCAAGCCCACAGAGGGCACAGTTGTTTTCGGCGACTACGTGCGCTCTCTGCGCAAGCAGGCCCGCCGAGGAGCTTCGCTACCTTTCGCCATAGAACACAACTCGGCGCTAGTGGGGCAACTGACCGTATCTAGCATTTCGCGTGGCTCGTTATGGTCGGCCACGATGGGCTACTGGGTGGGGCGGCAGACGGCCGGGCGGGGAGTGGCGCCAACGGCGGTGGCGATGGCTGCCGACCACTGCTTCACCACGCTCGGTCTACACCGGATGGAGATCAACATCCGACCCGAAAACGAGCGCAGCCTGCGCGTCGTGCAAAAACTCGGTTTCCGCGATGAGGGCATCCGCGAGCGCTACCTACACATTGATGGCGAATGGCGCGATCATCAATCCTTCGCGCTTACTGCCGAGGAGGTCCCCGAGGGAGTGCTCGCCCGCTGGCTGGCCACTCGCCGGGAGACGAGGTGAAGGAATTGCAGATGTTTTGCGACGCCACGCGGCCCGGCTGCCGCGCGAAACCAATTCCTGCGAGCTAACGTCGGAGGGTGGAAGCCACTCGTAACCCCACCCCGCGTCCGCAGCAACAGCCTGTGCCCCTGGAGGTATTGGAAGCGCGGGCCAAGCGCGCCCGTCGCCGCCTGCTGCTTACCCTAGTAATGCTGGTGGCCACCGTTGGTGCTTGGGCCGCCGTTGGGATGTCGATGCTGGGCTGGTTGCTGGCCCTGCCACCGACGCTGCTATTCGTGACCGTACTTGGACTCGGGCGGGCTGCCTCTGCCGCCGACCGCCGGACCAACGCCCGATGGGCCGCGCAGCGTCGGGCCGCGATGCGAGCCGCCGCCTCTGAGCGCGCTCTCGCCGCTGGGGGACCGCAGACTCCGCTCAATCACGTCGTAATGGGTGAACGCACCGAAACCGTAGAACAGCAGGAAGAGCGCGTGGTCGGTGGCCCCACCGGGTTCATGACCTCCCGCCACGTAAACCGTGGTCGCACCGTGGTGCCCACCCGTACCGGCGCCATCGAGCCAGTGTTCGGCAAACCGGCACCCCTAAGTTCGGTGGGGGCTGGGGCCGTGAGCGTGGTTGCGCTCGACGGAACGGCCGATGTGCCGATTGTGCCCGAGGTCGAAGCGCAGGACACGCCGGCCATCACCGCTGAGAAGCCAATCGAGATTGCCGATGACCCGGTTGTTGAGGCGCCAGCCGCCATAACTCCGGTGTACACGTCGCCGCAGTCGCGTCAGGCGTGGGCGCCGCGTCCGGTGCCGTTGCCAGAAAA
>WQZL01000158.1 GCA_009780755.1 Promicromonosporaceae bacterium
CACAACATAATCCCCGTGCCGTGGAACTGGGTGGTAAGCGGCGCGCTACTCGTTATCGGCGCCACGATCATGGTGATAGACACCCTCTCCTCCTAATCCAGCAGCGGGCGTACTTGTTCGGCGAGGAAGCGGATGAGGGAGGGGATGTCTACCGAGGTGTCGTGGTAGGGCGGGGCAAAGGAGATCGCGGTGGCTCCGGCGGTGGCCAGGTCGCGGATTTCCTGGGCGATGCGCTCCGGAGCGTCCTGGCGCGGGTTTAGGGCCAGGGCCGCTACGGCCTCGCGCGGTGTGTTGGGCAGGAGGCGTTTGCCGTCGGGCGTTGTGTCGGCAATCCAACCGCACTTTTCGCGGACCTCATCGACGGTTAGCCCGCCGCCGAAGAGTACGCCGTCACCGAGTTCGGCGCCGAGCCGCACCGTTTTCTCGCCCATGCCGCCGATTAGCAGCGGCACCGGTCTTGTGGGCGGCCAATCCAGCTTCACCCGGTCCAGGATGACGTACCGGCCCTTCATGGTGACTTCCTCGCCCGCCAGCAGGCGTCGAAGGGCAATCGTCTGCTCTCGAAGCAGCGTCATAGGAGAGGCCGCCCGCACCCCGGCCTGACCCATCCAGTCAAGCACGCCATGCCCGATGCCAGCCGCGAACCGGCCAGGAAACAGCCTAGCAAGCGTCGCGATTTCCATCGCGGTTAGCGCCACATTCCGCAGCGGCACCGGCATCAGGCCGATACCCACACGCAGACGCTCAGTGGTAGTCAGCGCCACGGCAGCCGAGGCCAGCCCGGATTGGCTAAAGCAATCCTCCCAAATCCAAAAATCGTCGTACCCAAGGTCTTCAAGCAGGCGGGCGGTGGGCTGGAGGGTCTCTGGAGCTGCCCAGGGCACAAACGCAAAACCAAAACGAGGCATCGACATGTCCTCATGATGCCGCAATCTCCCGCGAGCGCAAGTATCTGCCCTTAGCGCGGGCGCTCGAACGGGTGACCGGGATAGAATCGGGGCATGAGCGATCCGTTCGGCGCCCCCTTTACCCCCGACACCGTAGGCGGCACTGCCGTGCTGGAACGCGAGGAGACGCAGGCCATCGAGCCGGGCGATCACGAGCGCTTCGCCCACTATGTCCGCAAGGATCGCATCACCTCCTCGGCGGTCTCTGGTAAGCCCGTTGTCGCTCTGTGCGGCAAGGTATGGGTGCCTAGCCGCGATCCGCAACGTTTTCCCGTCTGCCCCTCCTGCAAGGACATCTACGACGGCCTGATGAACCCAGGCGATGATGGCGAGGAGTAGCGGCCTTCGGCGGCCAAGCCGGGCTAGATAGCAAGCTGTACCGTGGGAATGCAGGGGTCGCCAGCGGAGAGGCGGCGGGCGCCGCGGGGAAGCTCCGCGCGGGAGTCGGCGTGTCGGCGGGTGGCCCTTTCAACCCCAGATTCACCCACCCAGCGAGAATCAACTGCCCCATCCATCACCAACGGCACATGCAGCGCCCGCAGATCATCAAAGGCGGGTAGCCACGCGGCCACGGCGCCATCGTCGCCCGTTATCAGCACCTCCTCTATGGCCCGCCCCCCGCTGTCTAGGCGCCGCGCGGCGCCCTTACGACCGCCCCGGCTGGGCTTACCGGCAGAGAACTTCGCCACGGGTTCCAGCACCCCAGAGGAGTTCGCCCGCGAGACCAGCTTGTAAACCATGCCGCAAGTGGGCGCGCCCGAGCCGGTCACCAACGACGTGCCGACGCCGTAGGAGTCAACCGGCACGGCAGCCAACGATGCGATGGCGTATTCGTCCAGGTCAGAGGTGACCGTGATCTTCGTGCCGCTCGCTCCGAGGGCGTTGAGTTGCTGCCGCACCTCAACGGCCGTCATCCCCAGATCGCCAGAATCGAGTCGCACCGCGCCCAGGCCCGTGCCGCCCGCCTCAATGGCGTTGCGGACGCCCTGGCGCACCTCGTACGTATCCACCAGCAGCGTTGTCCCGGTGCCGAGGGTCGCCACCTGAGCGCGGAAGGCCGTGAGTTCATCATCGTGTAGCAGGGTGAAGGCGTGAGCGGCCGTGCCGATGGTGGGGAGGCCGTAGCGATACCCGGCCTCCAGGTTCGAGGTGGCAGCAAAGCCCGCGATCATGGCGGCGCGGGCGGCGGCCACGGCGGCCTGTTCGTGTGCGCGGCGGGCACCCATCTCCAGGCAGGGGCGATCCACGGCGGCCGAGGTCATCCGGGAGGCGGCCGATGCCACGGCAGAGTCGTAGTTCAAGATCGACAACAGCAGCGTTTCCAACAGCACACACTCGGCAAAGGTGCCCTCCACCTGCAACAGCACCGAACCGGGAAAGAACATCTCGCCCTCGGCATACCCGGTGATGTTGCCAGCAAACCTGTAGTTCGCCAGGTAGTCGATGGTGCTGGCATTCACTACGGCGGTGCGAGCAAGGAACTCCAACTCTTCCTCAGCGAACTTAAACTGGGTTAGCGCCTCCAGAAACCGGCCCGTACCAGCTAGTACGCCATAGCGCCGCCCGGCAGGCAGGCGGCGGGTGAATGCCTCAAAAACGCAGTGCCGTTCAGCCGTGCCCTCCGCAAGCGCAGCCTGCAACATGGTCAGCTCATACTTGTCAGTGAGCAGCGATGTACTCGGGCGGGCCGTGGGCGAGAAGATAGCGGGACGGGATACCGGCATAGGTACAGGCTAAGCGCGTCCGAGAGTTTCGTCAGACCGAAACAGGCTTATGGCGGAACTGAACAACTTGCGGCGCGTTTCATCGTTGCTTACACGAGTTTTCTACTTCTGGCTGGTAGATTCACCGGTGTTCGCACCCCTTTGCTTGGGGTGCGCTACCTCATATCGTCAAGGAGATATCCATGAAAAAGCGCGTTCTGTCAACCCTTGCGGCCACTGGTCTTGCCGCAACCATGCTCGTCGGCTGTGGTGGTGGCGGCGGTGGTGGTGGCGATGAAGATGCCATGAACCGTTGTATCGACTACATCATGACGGAAGAAGACATGGAGCGCGATGCCGCCGAGGCTGTGTGTGACCTGTTCCGCGAGCTGGATCGCGGCGCGTTCAACGACGAGTTCGGCAGCTGATTCCTCTCCTGATCGCCGCTGTGGTCCCTCCCGAACTTAGGGTGGACCGCAGCGACGTTCGCGTTAGACTCTGCTCGTGAACAGCGCCCCTATCGGCATCTTCGACTCTGGCGTCGGCGGGTTGACTGTGGTGCGCTCCGTTCTTGATCGACTGCCGCATGAGCAGGTGCTTTACGTCGGAGACACCGCGAACTCCCCATATGGTCCCAAGCCGCGGGCCGATGTGCGGGCGATGGCGCTCGCGGTCATGGATCGGCTGGTGGACGATGGGGTGAAGATGCTGGTGATCGCCTGCAACTCGGCCTCAGCGGTCGCGCTGCCCGACGCGCGCAAGCGCTACGAGACGGGGCGCGGCATTCCCGTGATCGAGGTGATTCGCCCGGCCGTCCGCCGCGCTGTGGCTGCCTCCCGCTCGGGACGGATCGGTGTCATTGGCACTCAGGTCACCGTTGACTCCCGGGTCTATGAGGATGCCCTCTCCGCTACTCCCGGCCTGCACGTCACCATGCAGGCGTGCCCGGACTTCGTGCCGCTGGTCGAGCGGGGAGTCACTACCGGCCCGGACGTGTTGACGGCTGCGCATCGCTATCTTGACCCGGTTCGCGCCGCCAATGTGGACACGCTTGTGCTTGGCTGTACTCACTATCCCTTGTTGGCGGGCGCGATCTCGTACGTGATGGGGGAGGATGTGACCCTGGTCTCGTCGGCCACGGAGACCGCAAATGACGTCTACCGGACGTTGGTGGAGCGCGGCCTAGAGCGGGATCCTGCCGCCGGATCGCCGCAACATCGTTTTGTCGCCACCGGCGCCGCCGAACCCTTTGCGGCGCTGACCCGCCGCTTCCTCGGCCCCGAGGTCACCACCATCGAGACCGCATGACCCTGCACCTGCGTACGGCAGAAGGCCGGAACTCCCCACAGCCTGGCGCTGTGGTTAATGGGAGCTGGGTAGCCCCTCGCATAGCAACGGCTGAGCGAGGGTGGTGGTTATGGCGGTGGCTAGGGCGCGAAAGGCTTTGCCGCGATGACTGATCGCGTTCTTCTCGGTTGGGTCTAGCTCGGCGGCAGTGCGGGCGCCGGGGCTGCCCGCTGATGACGGAGCCTGTTCATCGGGCACCAAGATGGGGTCATAGCCGAAGCCGTTCATGCCGCGCGGAGCGTCAATCAGCGTGCCGCGCATTTCGCCGTAGCAGACCGTCTCGGTGCCGTCGGGGGTGACCAGCGCGGCGGCGCAGACAAATCCGGCTCGCCGCTGCTCGGGCAGCCGGATATCGGCCAGCTGGGCCAGTAACAGGTTGAGGTTCGCCGCGTCATCGCCGTGGCGGCCCGACCACAGGGCGGAGAAGATACCGGGGGAGCCGCCGAGTACATCTACGGCCAGGCCCGAATCATCGGCCACTGCGGGTAGGCCGGTGGCGGCGGCCAAGGCGCGTGCCTTTAGTAGCGCGTTCTCCGCGAATGAGGTGCCGTCTTCGAGAGGGGCGACTGCGCCGACCTCGGCTGCCGTGACGATGGCGCCTTCGGGCAAGGTGGCCAGTTCGGGATGGGAGCGGAGGATTGCCAGCAGCTCGGCTACCTTGCCTCGGTTGTGGGTGGCCAGGATGAGACGTGGTTGCTGAGTTGGGTGGTCGGGATTAGCGGGGGTTCGGGTGGTTGAGTAGGAGCGAGGTACGAGTGACGTGTCGAAACCACTTCGGCGAGGTGGGGTGGGGGTGTTCATTGGGGGAGGTCCAAGGCGAGGGCGGCGGCTTGCAGTTGGGCCAGCTCGGCGCAGCCGGTGACGGCGAGATCGAGCAGGGTGTTCAGTTCGGCGCGGTCGAAGGGATCACCCTCGGCCGTGCCCTGCACCTCGACGAACTTGCCCGTACCTGTCACCACGACATTCATGTCGGTATCGGCGCGCACGTCCTCAACATACGGCAGGTCGAGCATGGGGGTGCCGTCGATGATGCCGACGCTGATCGCGGCTACCGAATCGCGCAAAACCTGAGCGTTCCGCTTAACGTGGCCGTAACGAACCCCCCAGGCGATTGCGTCGGCTAGCGCTACGTAGGCGCCGGTGATGGCGGCGGTACGAGTGCCGCCGTCGGCCTGCAATACATCGCAGTCCAGCACAATCGTGTTCTCGCCGAGCGCGTCTACATCCACCACGGCCCTAAGCGAACGGCCGATTAGCCGTGAAATCTCGTGGGTGCGGCCACCGATCTTGCCCCGGACGGACTCTCGGTCAGAGCGGGTGTTGGTGGCGCGGGGCAGCATCGCATACTCGGCGGTGATCCAACCGGAGCCGGAACCTTTGCGCCAGCGCGGCACACCCTCGGTGAACGATGCGGCACATAGCACGCGGGTGCCGCCGAACTCCACCAGCACCGACCCCTCGGCGGCATCGAGCCAACCACGGGTGAACTTGACCGGGCGGAGTTGGGAAGGGGTGCGGCCATCTTCGCGGAGCAGAGCGACAGAGGTCTGAAGAGTCATGCTAGCCACCCTATCTTCCATCACAGCGCCCATCGTGCGTCGGCATACCGTTCATTTCGCGCTCCGCGGTAGGAAAACGTTTCCCAGATGTGGTGAGATGATGTCGTAAAGTTGGGTCCAAGCAACTTCTGTCAACCTTCAGGAGACAAGACAATGGCGCACAGCCTGCATGTAGACAGCCCCGAG
>WQZL01000159.1 GCA_009780755.1 Promicromonosporaceae bacterium
ACGGCCTTGTGTTCCGGTTGGATATTTACGCTGAGTACGGCCAGGCTCGGCAGCCGCTCCTGCAACCAGGGCAGGTGTTTGCGCAACCGGTCAAGCGGCTCCTGCGAGCGCAGCACCAGTCGCACCAGCAGCTCGCGATCTGGCGAAGCGGTGACCAGCACATGCTTCAGCTCACCGCGCCCGGCGGCCGCGCGGGCCGTGACTCGGCCCGCCGCGGGGCTGAGATCGTAGGGCTGCACCTGCGCCCGCGTGATGAACTCCTTGATTGGCCCGAATGCCTCGCGGATTGCGGCCGGGTAAAGCGGGCATTCGGTGAGGTCAACGCCGGTGCCCAGCCCCAACACCGGGACAGCGGCGGTGCCGGTGACCACCATCTTTGCCTTATTCCGAAACCCGGCCTCGGCGCTGATTACGGACGGTAGCCAGCTGAGACCATCATCGGCGGAACCGAGTACCTCACGTACTTGCCGCTCCTTTGCGACCACCTGCTTTGAGTACGGCACTGACCACAGCGGACACGACCTGCAAGCCCCCACCTCAAAGAAACGACACCGCATACCGTAAGTCTTCCATCAAGTATCGGAGGTAGGGCAACTATGCGCCAGAGAATTGCGGTACGCCTGCTGGGCGATGAGAAAATGGGGCATGGCGCGACATCGCGGCCCGGCCGGGTCAATCAGGGTTGAGCTTGTCCTAGACGACGAGCCACGCGCCGAGCCGCCGAACCGCACGACACCGGGTATCGAGCCATCGCTTGCGTTTAGAACGGCTCGCGGTTTTTGGCGATGGCTGCGGGCGCGCAGTCCTCGGCAAGCCGTGGTGCTGGTGGCCGCGACCGCCATCGTTGCCGGGGCGGCGATCACCGGGGCCGCCGCCTTCCGCAACCATCGAGAATGGGTCGTGGCCGAGGCCGAGCAGGCCCGTCGCACGCGACTGGCTGGGGCGCGGGGCGGCGTGTTTGATCTCACCGAACCGATAGGCGAGCGATGGACGGTCGCCTTTGCTGGCCTAGAGAGGCCGCAACCCCTGGCGGTGCTGCCAGGTGGTGCGGTGGTGTTCTCGGAGCGCACATTCGACCTCGTGTATGAGTGGTTCGAGCCTCTTGAACAGTACCGGTACATCCCGCGAAACGTCCGCACGCACTTGATTGCCCTGGGCGCGCAAACCGGGGCGGAGGCGTGGCGCCTGGAGCTGCCCGGCTGGGCGGATTGCGGGGAGAGTTTTCCCTGGCCCATCATCGGTGGCTCACCACGGCTGCCTCACCTGGAAAACATGGTCTGCATCACCCAGAACGAGGACTCGCAGCTGGTGACGGTGGTCGATGCGGCAGGCACAGTCGAGACTCGGTTTTTACCCGGCGATGATGCACGGGTCACGGTCGGCCCCGATGGGCTGCTGTGGCGAATCGCTGCCGCTTCCTTCGAGCAGGAGTGGTTCATCGGCTCTTTCTCTTTACTGGGGCTGTTCCATTTGATGGAGGTAGGCCAGTTTGAACCAATGATGTTTGATCTGCTTGCAATCGTTGAAGATCCGCTGAGTGGGGAGGAGTTGTGGCAGTCTGCGTTCCAAATCGAGCATGACGGTTTCAGCTGGTCTTGTTGGTTTTTCGATGGATTCGAGACAGAAACCAGGGCTTATCTGACCATCGACGATTTTTCCCTGCGCCCTGTGGGTGACGCCTTTGTGGTGTATGAACAGTGCAGTAATTACTACACGCTGTTGTCATTGAGCGGTGAAGTGATTGCCGAACGCATCGACCGGTGGAATGAGGTCAACAATTGGCGCCGGTTGGTCGACGACGGCTTCGCCCGGACGATACGTGGGGAGTTCGGCACTCACTCGTGGCCCGTCGCCGCCGAACTCTTCGATGCGTCTGTCGGTTATGTGAAGACTGTTGATGGTCGCCTGCTCGACCCGCTCACCACCGACGGTGCAGGCGGCCTTAACCTTCGTGGAGCCAGCTCTGATCGCGATGAGGGCGGGCTAATTTTTACCGCCACTCCAACCGAGATCGCCGCTTGGACCTTGGCTGGTGAGGAGGTTTGGCGCACGAGCGAGGTGGCGCAGGTGCGGCGCGCTGTTGCCCGCACCGAGGACGTACTCGTGTTGGCTACCGGAACCGGTGAGTGGCGATATTTGCAAGCCGTTGACCGGGATACCGGTGATCTGCTCTGGTCAATCGCCGCAGCCGAGATGCCGTCGATTCGCTACATTGGCGCTACTCATGAACCGTGGGCCTGGACCGATGGACGAGTGCTGCTGGTGGCAACCGATGGGCAGATGTTTGGAAGAATCCGCAGCTACGGCCCGGCCCTAGACGGCCACACGTATTGGACGGCCTTCTATCTGGAGACGGGTGAGGTGCTTTGGGAGAGAGAGTCGGCCTGGCCGCTCGGTTCGATTGACTGCCTGACGGCGGACGGCGCGCTGCTTTGCGTAATCGAGGAGGCGGTGACGCGAATTGGCTAAGCAAACGCCGCATCGCATCGATCTCGGTGATTTTTCCAGCCGCTTCGTGGGCAGCGAAGCGGCTGCGGTCGGCATCGAGCCGTCTGTTGTTGTTAAGGCGGCCCGTTGGTTCTGGGCTTGGTTGCGTGGCCGCACCGCGCTCCAGGTGGTGGCGTTGACCGGCGCGGCCAGCGTGGTCATCGCGGGCGGCGCGCTGGCAACCATCGCCTACCGGGACTACCAGGAGCAGGTGGCCGCCAACGCCGAGGCCGCCCGAGTCGCCCGCCTGAGCGCGGCCCGCGGTGGCATCCTCAACCTATCCACCCCCATCAACGAACGCTGGGCAACGCCGGTGTTCCCCTCGGGGCGGCAGTCGCTGTTATGGGAGGGCACTGGCTGGGTTACTTCTGCTAGCGAGACGCTTTCTGAGTGCGAAAACAGCCTAGGGGAGCTGGGTGTAGCCGATGAGTTAGGTAACCCGCCGGAGATGCATGGCTTCCTTAGATGGCATTCCGTGCTGGCCGATGACATCGCGGTTTTCATCACCGACATCTGGAGGCAAACCTGTAACTGGGACGAATCCTGGGGGTTATATGCGGCTTGGCCGGAGGTGGTGCAACAGCTTGTTATCGCGGTAGACGCGCGCAGCGGCTCGGAGGTCTGGCGGCACTATCTGGACGGCGATGTTAACTGCGGCTGGTCGGCGCTTTGGGACGGTGCCTCTGGGTCGATCATTCGGCGCGAACGCGTTGTCTGCTTTGGCGGGGCCAGCGGTGATGCCACGGAGGTAACGGTGATCGAGGCAGACGGCACGATCATTAGCACCCGGCGCACAGGCTCCGTCAATGAACCAGCCTTTACCATCGGTGCTGACGGCCTGCTCTGGCGTGCGGAATTGGCCAAAGATGCTCCACCTCGTTCTGCGCTTTCCGGTCCGTCGGCGGATGAAACGATGTTGTTTACGGTATCTCCAGGTGGCGGGGGCGTAGCATCATCTGGAGTTGTTATCCAGGACCAGCGGCCCCATCGCCTCGAACCAGTAGATGTGCTGGTGATCGTTGAAGACCCGCTTACGGGCGAGGAGGTTTGGCGTAAGCGGATAGAGGCGAGCGGGGGACTCTTCGATAGAAACTGCCTGGCGAGTGACTGGAACCCCACCGGGCTTGGGCTGGTGGTGAGGGCTGCGACCATGGTGGTGTGGGGTTGCGGCATTGAAGCCACCCTGTCTCTGGCCGGAAACATCATCACCGATCAAACAGACCACCCCTTCGGCACGTGGGGCTACGGATTGTGGCCACTTCCCGATGGTGGTTTCGCCTTCGTCTCCGACCCGTCACCGGGAATGACCCAGAGCTGGGCGGAGTACACCACCATCCTGGACGAGACTGGCGAGCGTATAACCCGGCTTCCTGGCGGCTACCTCAACATCATGGCCACCGACGGTCACACCGAGAACCTTTTCACCACCGACGGCTATGAGGTTCATGCCTGGACCCCAGGTGGCGAGCCGCTCTGGCGTGCCGAGGTGCCATTCCAGGTACGCTGGCCGTTGGCGTTGGCCGATGGTGTGCTTGTCCTCATCGGGGTGAGTGACACCCGGCAACCAATGATGATGGCGTTGAGGGAGGCTACCGGCGAAATTCGCTGGAGCTATGTTGGCGGTGATGGGATAAACCTGCGGCCGATGACGGCTCACCAGGCACCTTTGGCCTGGACCGATGGCGAAGTGTTGGTACTCGCCTACGGTGTGGACTCCGGTCAGTGGGGGGCCGCAGAGTGGGCCGCATTCTGTCTGCAAACCGGCGAGCCGCTGTGGCACCTTGATCGGGAAGCCTCCCGGAAGCTACCCCTTCCTTCCCGCTGCATCGCCGTCAACGGTTCGCTGCTCTGCGCGGCGGGCGACACCATCATTCGCCTTGCGTAGTTGCTGCCACTCAAAGCATTGAGGTCTTCAGCTAGCGCGGCGCAGGCGCAGGGAATTGCCAACCACCAGCACGGAGCTGATCGCCATAGCGCCACCGGCAATCATCGGATTGAGTACCCCGGCCGCCGCCAGGGGCAACGCGGCGACGTTGTAGGCGAATGCCCAGAACAGGTTCTCCTTGATGATTCTTAGGGTCTTGCGGCTCAGGCGCACGGCGGTGGCGGCGGAGCGCAGATCGCCGCGCACCAGCGTGATGTCGCTCGCCTCGATGGCGACATCCGTGCCGGTGCCCATCGCCAGGCCCAGGTCGGCGGTGGCGAGCGCGGCGGCATCGTTGACGCCATCGCCCACCATCGCGACGATGACCCCTTCGGCCTGAAGACGGGCGATGGTGGCCGCCTTCTCGTCGGGTAGCACGCGGGCAATCACGTCCGCCGGGTCGATGCCGACGGCCTCGGCCGCCGCCCGCGCCGCCCCCAGAGAATCGCCGGTCAGCAGGATTGGCTTTAGCCCGAGTTCCTTTAGTTCGACGACGGCCTGCGCCGATGTCTCCTTGGGCGGATCGCGCAGCTCCAACACCGCCCGGGCAAAGACTCCATCGTTTCCATCATCTGGCGCTTTTGCTTCGCTCGCGCAGGATGTCGCGGGTTCGGGGTACTGGCCCCAGGCGACAACGACGGTGGTAGCCCCGGCGGCTTCGGCGGCGCTGACGGCAGCGGTGATTTCGGCAGGAATGATGACATCGATCTCCGTCAGCCAGGTCAGTCGCCCGACATGCACCGCCACTGCATCGGCGGTTGAGTCCGCCGAAACCATTCCAGAAACCCCGCCACCGGGCGTGTTCTGAAAATCGGAAACGGTGAAGCCTGGTGTCGCTCCGGTCACGTCCTCCTGCGCTTCGTTCCCGCAGGATGAGGAGGGGTTGGCTGGCGAAAGCAGGTAGCTGTTGGCCGATCCTGCCGCGGCGATGGCCTGGGCGATGGGGTGTTCGGACAGCGCTTCGACGACGGCGGCCAGGCGCAACGCCTCATCGGCAGCCACACCTGCGGCTGGGGTGATGCGCTCTAGGGCCATCCGTCCCTGGGTGACGGTGCCGGTCTTGTCCAGCACCACGGTGTCGATGCGGCGGGTACGCTCTAGGATTTCTGGCCCTTTTATCAGCACCCCCAGCTGGGCGCCGCGGCCCGTCCCCACCAGAATCGCCGTCGGGGTGGCCAGCCCGAGCGCACACGGGCAGGCGATTATCAGCACCGTCACGGCGGCAGTAAACGCGCGGTTCGGATCGTCGCCGAAGATGAGCCAGCCAGCCAGGGTTAGCAGCGCCAAACC
>WQZL01000160.1 GCA_009780755.1 Promicromonosporaceae bacterium
AACGGGTAACACGTAGCGCAAGTGAGCAATGTTGCACTCTTGTGACCTTCGCATACTCAGAAAACGTTTTTTAGCTACCTAGTATGGCAGCCGTCTCCTCTTTCTGGCGCGTCTCGTGCCGCAAGCTGTCACCATCCGACCATGCAGCCAAAGGAGGCGGCGGTGACCCTCACTGACACCAATCGTGCTATTACCTCGGCGGTGGACGCGCTTCCATATGCACCGCCTCACCTGGAAGTTATCGCCTGCCCTGCCGCCGTCACGTCACTAGCGGGCTTTCAGGTGTCGGGGCGAGCATCCGGCACCGAAATTGAGGGCTGCCAGGTTCGGGTAACCGTGGCCGGAGTGGAACGACACGGCTGGGTGCATGATGGCCGCTGGCAGGTGCGCTTCGAGTTGGGGGCGCTAGCCCGCAAAGCTCTCGGCGCCTGCCCGGTGGAGGCAAGCATCACGGACCGCTGGTACAACAAGGCCGAAGCGATAGAGGTAGTAGTGGTTGAAGAGTTCGTCGATGGTTTTGTGCAGATTGACAATAGTCATCAGCTATTGGCGGGCAATCTGCTGGCAACGGGCGAGTTAGGGCTGGGTACCCATGAGACCGGCCGTGAACTTGTAGTGGTGCTGGTCAATGCAGACGGAGTGGCGGTGACCACCGGAGTGGTGGCACGCGGCTGGCAATATGGCGAGTGGCGGGCCAGCCTGGCGGTTGATGATGTCGCCCCAGGCACCTACCGCCTGCGGGCGATTCTCACCGACATTGCCTGCGGCTCCCTAACCCGGCAAACCGTTGGTCCACCCTTCCAACTGGGTTAACCGCGGATGATTGAGCCTGCGCCGTCCCATAGTCTCAGGGCACCAGGACAGCGGCAATGACGCCGGTTAGGGAGGCAACCGAGACCGCCGACGCCTCATCGGGGGAAACAGCCAGCAGCACTAGACCGTCGCTACCTTCGACAGCTATCCCGCCAAACAGGCCGGGGCGGGACTCTGCGGGGGCGCGAACCATCGGCAACACCAGCGCTCGCCGAGCCAGGTAGGTGGCGTCCTCAACACCGAAGGCCGCCGAGACCAGATCGACATGATCGCCGGGACGAAGCAACGCCGCCGTCGCATCGGCCAGCCGTACCGGTGTCACCACGGTGCCAGCCGGAGCAAGCGCAGCTACCTCCCCGCCCACCACCAAGTCGGCCGTCAGCGGCATTCCTGCCGCCAGCGACACCACCGGCACGCGTCCGATCACATCATTGAGGTCGGTTAATGCCGCCGCCGGGGCTAGCTTGGCCGGCACGGCTTGTCTGGCCACGTCTTTTGCCGAGATGACGAGGCCGGGTTCGAGCCGCCGGACGGGTACCACCACATCGATGGTTAGGGGAGCAGGTGGGCTGAGCGCTTCAATGGCCGACATGGTAGCCAGCCCGCAGCAGGTCGCCGCGACCACGTATCGCCCTCGCCACAGCGCTCGCCGGGCGATGGCTTTGACTGGGAGATGTTCGCGAGATTTCATACCGGCCACGCTAGCTACCGCGCGAGCAGGAGTGTGATGCTGACCACCACGTCTGTGGATAACTTCGCATTTTGATGGCCTGTGGATAGGTAGTTTGGTTGGTTCACCGGGAGACAGCAAAACGAGGCCCGCGCCGGACATTCCAGCGCGGGCCTCGCAGGAAGCTACTGCGGCGGTTCAGGCGCCAGCGGTTTTCGGGGTGGTACGGGCGATCATCACGAATGCCCCCAGCGACAGCAGGGCAGCGATGATGGATGCGATGGCCAAGACGATGAAGGCGGGGCCGATGCCGCCGTCAACCATTTCCAGCAACGGACGAATCTCGTTGATGTTCGAGAGTTCCCGGAACACGGTGAACGCGCCGAACGCGCCAGCGGCAAGACCGGACGTGGCAGCTGAGCGGAGAAGGGCGGGATCCTTACGGGCGAAGCTAGCAACCGTTGTGACGATGGCAGCCAAGAAGAGACCGACCACAATAAAGGTGGTCATGATGTTGAACTCCGACCAGAAGAGGTTGGCCGATTCTGGGAATTCGATTGGATTGCCGGGCACCTGATTGAGCATCCAGTAGAGGGGGCCAAAGTTGAGTGCGGGCAGAATCGTTGCGACGATGCCAAGCACGGAGGCTCCGGCAGCACCGAGCATCAGGTGGTTAGCAAGGCTACTCGGTGCGGCTGGCGCGGTAGGCGCGTCGAAAATGGTGTGTGGGGGGCCATACGTTTCGACGGCGGGCGGGATTTGGGTGTCGAGGGACACAGGTTTTCCTTTGTTTGTTGGGGTACTTCCGGGACCCGACTCTACTGCCCTGAACCCACCCGTGAACAACATGTGGCCAACTTTGAACGAACTGTTTGCGCGAAACTATCGTCGAGTCTCCAGATTGCGGACGCGGCGGGGTCTCATCGATTGCTTAACTCAGGTGTCCGCGGAGGCAAGCAGTTGGGTCGTGAGCAACATAACGTTCAGGATCAGCAGTCAGCTGGCGCCGATGTTCACACCCATCACGTGATCCTGCGCAAAATGACTAGGAAGTGGGCTGGTGGGGTGACTGGGTGGGTGTTTCCGTTCATACTTGACCCATGAGTGAGTCCCGCTTCCATCGTCCCGCTAGCCTCGACCAAAGCGAAGCCGAGGAGATTGCGAATCCTGGCGATCCGGCGCTGCGCGAAGAATTGGCGAACGTTACCGCTCAGGCCGTCATGCACCTTGACCGCGCCAACGAGTATCCGCAGAGCGCGGCGCGTCTGCTGCACCTGCTGACCACGGATGGACTTGATTCGGCCGCCGCACTCTGGGCCGACGCCGCTCCCGGCACGCTGCCGAATAGGCTGTGGCGCATCTACGAGGCGCGGGTCGCTGAGGGCGCCGCCCCCACCGCCGAGGAGCTGCGCACCCTGGCCACGGCCACCCCCGTTCCGCCCGCCTAAATCTTTTTAGGTTGGTCTGTTCGGCAAAACGCCGCTTTGTTCGGCGCGACGTTGTGCCGAACCTGGGGACGTTGTGTCGAACAGGGGAAGTAACCATCGACTCTGCTGCGGTCAGGGGCTAGGCTGGAGCCTGCGACGTCGGGTCGTATGGATCCCCCGGGCTCCATGTACAGCCGCTACGAGCGGCCACGCGCCGAGAGGCGTTTCCTGCGACCCGACGTCGCTTTTCTTTGCCCGACCACCGCCCGGCCCATCATCCAGCGCCAAAACAAGCAGGCGTCGGTGGGCGTGCCTAGCCTGGGAACGTCTCACTTTCGCCTTTGGCTAGGAGCGTCCCGTGCGATTCCGAATCACTCCCCGCGATACCACCTACTTCGATCAGTTCACTACGTTGGCCGAACACATCCGCAGCGGTGCGGACCTGCTCGCCCAGCTGCTCACCGCCGACAGGGCGGCCCGAAAAATCCTCGCCACCCGCTTCGATGCGCTCGAATCTGAGGCCGATGAAGCCGCCGGAGCCATCCAGCGGCGCCTGGCCCAAACCTTCGTCACCCCATTCGACCGCGACGACATCTACGACTTGGCCAACGCCCTTGATGACGTGGTTGACGAGATGGAGGAGGCCGCCGATCTGATTGTGCTTTACAAGGTGGAGCAACTACCCAGCCGCGTTGGCGAAGTGGCCGTGATCCTGCAAAAGTGCGCGGCGCTGACTGTCGCGGCCATGCCCAAGCTGCAACGCTTAAGCGAGCTGGGTCAGTACGTTGAGGAAATCAACGTGTTGGAGAACAAGGGCGACAAACTGCATCGAAAGCTTGTGGCCGAGCTATTTATGGGCGACGATCCCATCACCATCATCAAGCTCAAAGAGATCGTTGACGTGCTTGAACGGGCATGTGACGCGTTCGAGAAGGTTGCCAAACTGGTTGAGACCATCGCGTTGAAGGAGTCGTGACGTCATGGAGGGCGTACTCGTAGTTCTGGTGGTGGCCCTCGCCGTCGGCTTCGACTACACCAATGGCTTCCATGACGCGGCTAACGCGATTGCCACGTCGGTCTCCACTCGCGCCCTAACCCCGCGCATGGCCCTGGGCATGGCGGCGGTGATGAACTTCATCGGCGCGCTGCTAGGCACGGCGGTGGCCACCACCATCGCCCGCGACATTGTCGAACTGGGCAACCAAACGCCGAACATCGAGTTGACCGTGGTGGTGGGCGCGCTTATCGGGGCCATCATCTGGAACTTGCTCACCTGGTGGCGGGGGCTGCCATCGTCGTCTACGCACTCGCTGATCGGCGGGTTGATGGGCGCCGGGCTTGCCCTGCTTGGCACCGGGGCAATCCATTGGGGCAAGATTGTTCAGAAGGTGGTCATTCCGATGATTGCCTCACCGATTCTTGGTTTTGGCATGGCCTTCCTGGTGATGGTGGGCGTACTTTGGCTGATCCGCAAGGCCGCGCCCTCAAAGGTGAACCGTCGTTTCCGCGTCGCGCAGACCGCCTCGGCTGCCGCGATGGCGCTCGGCCACGGCCTACAGGACGCGCAAAAGACGATGGGCATCATAGCGATGGCGTTATTCGCCTACACCGCTGGTGGCCATCACCTACCGAGCTGGGTGTTCAACCCGGACGCCGCCGCCGAGGGCGCCTACATCCCGCTGTGGGTGAAGATTGTTGCCGCCGCCGCGATCTCGGCGGGTACGGCGAGTGGCGGCTGGCGGATCATGCGCACGCTGGGTCGCAAGATCATCGAGCTAGATCCGGCGCACGGCTTCGTGGCCGAAACCGTCTCGGCCACCGTGCTCTATGTGGCCGCGATGGGCCTGCATGCCCCGATCTCTACTACGCACACCATTACCACCGCGATCATGGGTGTCGGCGCCACCAAGCGGCTGAGCGCCGTGCGTTGGGGCGTGGCCAAATCCATCGTGATCGCCTGGGTTTCCACGATTCCGGCTGCCGCCGCGGTCGGTGCCCTGGCAACCTGGCTGGTGCACCTGATTGTGCGGTGAGAAAACCCGGCGACCGTTAGGTCAGCGGCGGGATGACGTGTTCTATGGCCACGATGCGTGGACTGTCTGCCGGGCGGGCGACGTGGGCCACCAAGAGTTCGCCGGGGAGTAGGTAGGGGTCGATGGTTGGCAGCAGGGCGGTCACCGAGGCGTCGGCGTGTTCGCTGAGTACGTCGAGTACCGTGGGCAGCACCGGGCGATGTGTGCACAGCACCGAGGAGCGGCGGCTTGCCAGCAGGTCTTGTACGGTCGCCGCCACGCGCGCGGGCTTCTTCTCATGCTTCGCCTCGCTCAGATGCTCGCTGCACCATGTCGTCAGCCCGGCTGCCGCCGCATACGGTGCGACCGTCGCGGCGCATCGCTCCCACTCCGAACTGACCACGCGGCTAACTCCGTACGCCGAAAGCACCGGGACCAGGGCGTGGGCGTGCCCGTGCCCCAGCGGCGTCAGGGGTCGCAGGGGTTCTGTGCCGTGCCAGCCTGCGCGGGGGATGGCCGTGCCGTGTCGGGCAATCACCAGCGCCCGCGTGTCGAGCAGCCCCGCGTCATACGCTTCGACCAGTACGGTCAGCGGCCCTCGG
>WQZL01000161.1 GCA_009780755.1 Promicromonosporaceae bacterium
GTTCACCACGAAAACACACGCGGCAGCTCTAGTGGCAGTCGAGTTGGTTGTGGTGAACGTGTCAGGCCAGAACACTGAACTGGCAGCGGGTGGTTCAGGGTAACGGTAATGGTGACGCCACCCCAAGGAAGGAGGGGATGGCCAAACGCTAGCCCTTACTCCTGGATCACCCGCACGCCACTCACATGCTTGTCTCCGCCGCTCTCAGAGCGGCGGCAGTGGTGAAACCAGTCAACCCGTTGTTGCGTTAGCCGCCATTGGTGGTTAGGTCGCCGTAACAACAGGATTGACCGCTACCGGCTCGTTTCTAAGTTGATCGTCGGAGATCAAGCCAAGGAACACAAGCCGGTAACGCACCACAACAGCTAGCCACACGGCTAGCACCCTGGTGATGGGTGCCGTCTTCATTTCTCCCCGAAGACGGCACCCATCACTGCTATAACCACAACCCACCACGTCATTCTGCGCGCAGGGAGCGCAGCGAACGAAGTCGCAGAACCTAGACCTGACGGTTACCGTCTGGGTCTAGGTTCTGCGACTCGCTGCGCTCGCGCAGAATGACGGGGTGCGGTTGGTTGAGTAGGGCGCGTAGCGCCCGTGTCGAAGCCATCCGTAGTGTGGCGGTTGGTGGTTTCGACATGTCGGGCCTGGCGGCCCTCCTACTCAACCACCCGTGTTTTCGGTTGGTTGAGTAGGGCGCGCAGCGCCCGTGTCGAAACCACTTCGGCTGCCCGGTGGTGGTGGTTTCGACATGTCGGGCCTGGCGGCCCTCCTACTCAACCACCCGTGTTTTCGGCTGGTTGAGTAGGCCCGCTAGGGCCGTGTCGAAGCCATCCGAAGTTCGGCGATGTGGGAGGTGAGGTGGGTCTCAATTTGGTGGTGAATGGGGGAGGGGTGGAGGTGATTGTGGAGGGGGTGTGAGCGTAAGTGGACGGTGGAGTGGAGGTAGGTTGAATAAGTTTGGTTTGGGCGAACAGTTTTACGCTATGGGTTGTTCAAACAAGCGTGTCCCGTCACACGAAGCACCAATATGTGACGTTTCGACGTGCGTTGCGCGCCGTTCTGGCTAGGTTTGATCGGCCTTCTTGCGGGAAACTCGCATATTCGTGTGTGGTTTCTCGGAACTTTGTCATTCTCGGCGCCGTCGGGGGGTTAGATGACATCAACGACATCTGTCTGTTGCCCGGCTCCTGGGCGGTCAGATCGGTCGCGCTGCCCCGTCACGGTGGCCCGATCATCAAGCCGCTTGAACGGGGTAGGGGAACGAGATGTCATGGACTTAACAAACCGCTGCCTTTACCCAGGCGGCGGACAACTGATCGGCTCATCTCCATGTGGGCCATAGGGAGAGACATCGTGAGCGAGAGCTTCGTTCTAGTAAGCAAGGGAAAGCAGCAGCGCCGCCGTGGCCTGCTCGCCACCCTTCTGACTGCCACCCTAATCACCTCACTGCTGGGCGGAACTGCCCATGCAACAGTGGGTGGCGACTCCTACGGGTCAGAGCTTGACCGCTCTGACCTGGACTTTCTCTCCGGAGAATTAGAGGGAGGAGTGGCCACCGACTTATACACCCCTGATGACACTCTGGTCGAGGGCGGCGATGGCTCCCATGTTCAAGCCCACGAGGGCGACCTGTTTGGCGATGACGCCGAGGCGGCCCTGGTCGCGGATAGCGACATCCCTGAGGGTGAGTTCTTCTGGAACATCGGTCCGGAGGGATACGCCTACCAGGTTGACGCGGAGGGCACCGTTGTTGACTGGGAGGCCCTGCTTTACGGCTATGAGGCTACTCCCGGCGGTCCCGCGGCAGGTTTGGCGGGTGATGAGGATGTCGAGTGGGGTAGCTGGGATGACTCCCACGACTTCATTGGCGTTGATTTCGGCGATGATTTTGCGGCCTTCTCTGCTGCGGTTGACCCATTTAACGCTTGTGCTGGGGGAACACAGGCGGCGCCGAGCGCGAGCCAGTGGAACCAGTCGGCTACCAACTCCCGGCAGTCGCACAACGCTAACTGGGGTGGTGGGGTAACTTCCCGGACGCAGCAGTTTTACGTTTATGCCAATGCTTGTCACCAGTTGGATGTTCGTTTCTTGACTAACCGTTGGCGGGATGCTCATAACAACGGCGCGCAACGGGTGACGCTCTTCATCACCGATCCAACCGGTAACACCATTCGTACTACGTTGAACCGTGGCGTGCCGGCTGGGCAGCGAGGGACCGGCGCGATGGCTGCCGCCAACGGCACCACTAACCCCTTGCAGCGTCTGGGGTTGCGTAGTGCGACGGCGGGTGTTTGGCATATCCGCACGCGAGTCGAGGACGCTAACGGTAATTCAGTTTCCCTGGCTAGCCAGGGGCGTGGTTGGAGTGCGCATCGTTTTGATATTGCGGTGCGTGACCCTCAGGGTCGGATGCAGTCGCCTGGTCGTGTGTGGACGGATACTCTTCAGCAAA
This sequence comes from Promicromonosporaceae bacterium, assembly GCA_009780755.1. Lineage (GTDB taxonomy): Bacteria > Actinomycetota > Actinomycetes > Actinomycetales > Cellulomonadaceae > Xylanimonas. Next base: position 2,456 of record WQZL01000161.1, read on the forward strand.
CGTTTGATTCTCATACGCAGGCCACGGTCCTTTCCGGTAGCGCCCGTTGGGGTGTCCGCTGGAATCAGCGTCACTGGGCGATGACTTCTGAGGGTTTGCGTTTCGAGATCACTCAGCGCTCCTTTAACGGTATTCACTCGGCTATGCGTGTTAACGGCACGGGTGTGCATCTGAACTGTCGGCCAGTATTCCGTTCGATGCTTGCTCACCACGCGCCGCATCAAAACCCGGGTGGTCGAAACTATAGCGTCGCTGGCGCTAGCAATTGCGGTCTGGCAGCGGGTCGTATCTTCTGGGCGCCGCCGGATATCAACATGCCGCGTACGGCTCGTTTCCCGAATGGTTCGACTGGGTGGGTTAACCCGCAGCAGGTGAATCCCAGCGTTTCTGTGCGCTATGAACAGGGCACCAGCACCACGAACTATGGCGGTACCATCGTGGTGACCACTAACCAGGCCGGCCCAATCACGGTAGTAATTGCTGGGTCTGGCACAAACCGGACGATCACGCTGCCAAATGCCCGGGCAGGCACAAGCCGCATTGCTTGGGATGGCCGTAATGGCGCCAATCAGGTTATCCCGCTAACCGCATCGCTGACGATTAATGTGAGCCTTGAGGCCGGGCGGACACACTTTGTACACCAGGATGTCGAGTACCGCGAAGGCGGCATCGAGGTCCGCGCCCTCAATGGCCCATTCAGTGGCCGCCGGCTCCTCCACTGGGGCGAACCGCATCACTCCCAGCACTGCTGGGAAAACGGTACCCAGCGCAGATGTGCTGGCTTGTTCCCAACCCCGCGTTGGGGTAGCGCCGATTCCGCCGGTGGCGCGCACCGCTGGGGTCGTAGCAACATGAACACACCGGTATATGGCGTCGACGGCGTAACCACCTGGGGTGACGGCCGCCAGATGAACGAGTGGATGCCCGGCACGGTGGTAAACAGCTCGATGCGCCTGGGTCCGGCCGCTTCCTGCACCATGACAGGCGCCCCCCGACTCATCCCGGCCGGTCAAGAAGTGACACACCGGGTAACCGTCAGAAATGATGGCCAGGTCCGACGCGCGATGACTGCCGCAATCGATATTTCACAGGCATTACAAGGTGGCCGCACCACACTGGTAGCTGGCTCGATTACAGCCTCTCCGGGCAGCGTTACGCAGAGTGGAAACATTCTGAACTGGAGTGGCACGCTCAACCCTGGGCAGACCGCCACCATAACTTACCGGTTGCGCGCGGCTAGCCCAGCGCAAAATGCCACGTTTACCAGCACAGTTACCGTACCTGGACCAAACGGTCAAACCTGTACCGTTACCAACGAAACGCAGGCTGCTCCGGCCGCGCCCGGAAACCCGACCTGCATCATGACCGCTTCCCCGCGTTTGGTTCAGCCGGGGGCAGAGACCACGCACACGCTGACCATCACCAACACGGGTAATCAACAGCGGGCACTTACCTCACAGACGAGTATCGCTAACCACCTTTCCGGGGGCAGGTTCACATTCGTAGACAATTCGCTGCAAGCCTCCGTTGGCTCAGCGACGCGCAGCGGTAACAACATTAACTGGAGTGGCACGGTCGCAGCCGGTGCCGTTGTGACCATTACCTACCGTTTGCGGGCGGCAAACCCCTCTACTGCTGGGGGCACGGTTACCGCGACCACCACAATGACCCCAGGGGGGACATGTAACGTTGTCAACGAGACAACGGGGCCGCCGGTAACGGGTGCGCCGACTTGTACCATGAGCGGCTCTCCGCGCGTGGTGATGCCGGGTGCGGTAACCACGCACACGCTGACTATTACCAACACGGGTAACCAGCAGCGGGCGCTTTCCTCGGTGACAAACTTGACCAACCACCTTTCCGGGGGCAGGTTCACGCTGGTGTCTGGCTCGATTCAGGCATCTGCGGGTTCAGCCTCGCTGAGCGGCAACAATCTGAACTGGAGCGGTACGCTGCCCGGTGGCGGCACCGCGACCATCACGTATCAACTGCGGGCTGCCAATCCTTCCACGGGTGCTGGTACCTGGACGTCCACGACCACACTAACCCCCAATAGTGGCACCTGTACCGTTACAAACGAGACGACGGCAATAACAACGCCGCCTCCGCCGCCGCCTCCGCCGCCGCCTGGAAATATCGACTGTCGAATGCAGACCAGCAGCGTCACAGTCACTCCAGGAAACGAGACCACACACACCGTTACCATCTATAACAACGAGAATGGACCGCGTACGGTCAGTTCCTCGACTAATATTTGTCAGGCGATTGCGAGCGCGCACGTCATAATGCACTTTGTGGAAAACTCGCTAAACGCCACAGTCGGTGAGGTTAGTAGAAACGGTTGTATCATCACCTGGACGGGCACGCTTCCGGCAAATAGTACAGCCACCATCACCTACCGGCTGGTTGCCAGCGTTTATGCCTCGAATGATGACTTTTTTTCCGTGACTCAAGTTACGGGCGGTCGAACATGCACTGTAGTGAACCGGACCAGGCGCACAGGGGGCGGCCCGGGCAATGTATTCCAGTGCGAAATGAGTTCAAACCCGAGAGTAGTTCGTCCAGGTGATCTAGTTACAGTCACCGGAACTTTTACTAATAGATCTCCGGTTGGCACTAGTAACAATGCTCGGGTGACGATATCCCTTCCATCTCAGTTGGAGCTAGTAGGCACGCCTTTCGTTCTTAGGGGAAATGCTTTCCTTTCGGTGATTGGACAAGGCATACACTTCACCGTTCTTGAGGATAGTGAAGTCGAAATCTCGTTCACTGTGCGAATACCTGTTGGTTCAACCTTTACCGGGATGCTTCGCATCAACATGACGTCGGATAAGACGGCAGCTGGCAGTTGCCCTACGTATATTTACGTGCCTGGGCCAGACCCACGACCACCTTCGCCCCCCACCTGTACTATGGCCGCTAGCCCAGAGGGTCTGGTGCAGGCCGGTAACCAGACCGTGCACACGGTTAGGATTTACAACAACCACAGTGTGGCGCGAGCTACGACTACCAGCA
>WQZL01000162.1 GCA_009780755.1 Promicromonosporaceae bacterium
ATGGCAACTACGGGTATCACTACCGGTTGGCAGTATGACGGTTACCGGTTGTTCCGTCCCTCGGACAACGTAGAACGTCAAGCGATGGCCGCCTTCCTCTACCGTGCCTTCAATGGTGGTCACCTAGACGACACTCACCTCACCCGCCCGTAACCACCACCACCACCACCACCACCGCACACAGGGTGGGTTTGGTAGGTGACTTCGGCAGTTTGGTGCAGCTTGGGTAGTTCGAGCTTCCGAAAATGAACCGAACTGCGGAAGTCACAGGGCTTGGTCACGGGATAGGCGGAGAGAGTGGGGCAATCCGGGGTTGGGGAGGGCTGCTTGGATTAGGCGGGTTAGTAGCTGGGGGTAGGGGATGCCAGCGGCTTGATACATCAGTGGCACCTGGGATTTCGCGGTGAAGCCCGGCGTCGTGTTCACCTCATTGAGCAACCAGCCTTGCTCGTCGAGAAAGAAGTCGAGGCGGGCGACGCCTCGGCAGCCCAGCGCTTGGTAGAGGTCGAGCGCGTGTTGCTCCAGACGGCGTAGCTCATTGGCGGTCAGGGGAGCGGGCACCACAAACTCCACCTCATCGGTGTGCTTCTGGCCGTACTTCGCGTCGTAGTCAAAGAATCCGGTGCTGCGAATTTCCAGCGGCGGCGAGACCACCAACTTCTCACCCTCGGCAAACACGGCGATGTCTATCTCCCGACCAACAACGAAGTCCTCAACCAGCACCCGATCCGACCAGGCGAAGGCCGCCTTAATGGCCGCGCGCAGATCGGCAGGATCATGAACCGGCGTTACCCCTTGGCTGGAACCGCCGGTTACCGGCTTAACTACCACGGGGCGCTCCCAAGCGAAACCATCGCCCGAAGCCGATGACAGCAGCGTGCCGAGCGCGGTACGGACACCAACCGACCTAGCTACCAGCTTGGTGGCTTGCTTATCCATCGCAATCGCGCTGGCGCCAATGCCGCTACCCACAAAGGGTAGGCCAACCAGGGTACAGAGCGCGGCCAACGTGCCATCCTCGCCGGGGGCGCCGTGAATCAACGGAAGCGCCACATCACAGCCCGCCAAAACGGCGGACGCCTCGGCAAAGGTGTAAGCAGCACCGGCATGGAGCCAGCCGCCTTGGCGATCAATGGTGAAGGGAACCGCTTCGTACCGTACCGGGTCAAGCGCCTCGGCCGCCGCCGCTGCCGAGGCCAGGGAGACCTCATGTTCCCCATTCGCGCCGCCGCCGATCACCGCAACGCGGAGCCGGGCGGTCACTGGGCGCCCCCAACCGCCGTGCGACGGACCCGAGGCCCAATCCCGGTGACTATCTCGTTGGCGATGGTGCCACACCAACTAGCCCAATCATCAACGGTCGGCTCGCCGCTATGACCCGGCCCGAATACCACCACTTGCTCGCCTAGCGTGGCCTTTGTCGGCCCCAGATCAACCACAACTTGATCCATCGAGACTCGTCCAACAATGCGCAGCCGCTGTCCGTTCAACGACACCGAAGCGGCGGCATCCAAGGCGCGGGAGATGCCGTCTGCGTATCCGATGGCAATGTGAGCCAGCCTGGTTGGACGCTGGGTAACCCAGGTGTGGCCATACCCCACCGGCGTGCCCGCCGCCACCTCACGAATATCGATGATGGGCGCCGTCAGGGCTAGCGCCCCCTGGAGGGCGCCCGTCCCGGTGGGATCGATACCCACGAGTCCAGCCCCGACGCGACACAGGCTATGCCGGGCGGACGGCAGAGTAAGGGCGGCTGCGGTGGCCGCAAGATGTCGGTGCGCGGGATACAACCCCACCGTCCAGAGCCTATGTAGCGCCTCGGCATAGCAGCCAATCTCGCGCTGATTAACCGGATCGGCAGGATTGTCGGCAGAGCTCAAATGACCCATCAGGCCAACAACTTGAACGACGCCCTCAGCCTCTGCAGCGGCTGCGGCGGCCACCAGTTCCGGCCAGGCGGCGGGCGGGCAGCCTTCCCGCGCGAGACCGCAATCGACCTGCAAATGTATGGCGGCCCGGACCCCAGCCGACCGGGCGAACGCGGCAACTGCCTGAAGATGACGCAGGCTCGGCACGGCCACCTCGATCCGGTGGTGCAGGGCCGCCCCAAAATCGGCCTCAACGGAATTGAGCCAACTCAAAACGGGGGCAGTGATTCCCGCCTCCCGCAACGTCAACCCCTCGCCAATGCTGGTGACGCCTAACTGGGTAGCTCCGGCAGCCAAGGCGGCGCGGGCCACCAGCTCGGCCCCCGCACCGTAACCATCGGCCTTCACGACGGCCATCACCTCGCCGCGCATCAGCGAAGCGAACAGCCGAGTGTTGCGGGCGATCACCGCAGTATCAACGGTGAGGGTAGCTCCGGTCATGCCCCAAAGGTTAAGGATGCCAACCTCCGCGCGCATCGCTCCGGCGGGCGATCTGTGTCGGCCCGGCATCATCCTGTGGGACTACCCGGCCACCTAAATACCGGCACAGAGTTGAGGTTTACCAGCAGGGCCGCGATGAATGCATCAGGCCGGGGGTACCCGGCTGATGACGCCACGTTGACCGGGGGGTGGCCTGGGCAGCCATGATCTGGTACGCGTACGTCCCATTGGGGCCAGAGTAGACGCCCACGCCGATCACGGTATGTGTCGCTCGGAGCATGTTTGTACGATGCCCTGGGGAACCAGACCAAAGCCTGACGAAATCAGCCTGGCTCGAACTCGACATTGCCGCATTACCGCCGCCCTGACCGACGAAACCGAAGTGCCAGAGGCAACCACGATCATGCATCGCCCGGGCGTGAATGCGAGCCGCAGCCGCCAAGCCGTTATTCCAGGTGAGCTGGCCCGTCCCGTTCTCAGACCGATACTCGTTGGTTCGGTTGAACACCCTCTGCTCTGCTTCGCTCCAGCTAGGCAGATCGGGTGCGGGGTGTGCGCACCGGCTGTAGTTGGCGTTGAACAGTCCCTGCGCGTTGGCCCGGTAGATGAATGCTGCCATCGCCTGCCGTTCTACCGGCAGGCTGGGGCGGAAGGTGCCATCAGGCCAGCCGGTAGAGATTCCGGTCGCGGCGAGCCACTCGATTTCGTGACGGAAGTGAGCATTGAGGTTCACATCACTAAAGCTTGGCCGGGCTGGTGGGGTGAACTCAGGACAGCCAGCCACCCGGAACAAGAACGCGGCCATCGCCTCCCGGGAGACCGACTCCAGGGGGCGGAAGGTGCCGTCGAAGTGTCCAAGGGAGATACCGTGGAAAGACATCCACTCGACGTAAGAATGGAACAACTCACCGGAGCGCACGTCACGAAACGATGTAGTTACGGCCTCGAAGCTTCCAGGGGTGGCGGCGGCTCGGTAGATGAACGCAGCCATTGCCTGACGTTCGATGGTTGCATTGGGCCGGAAGGTGCCATCAATCCAGCCGGTGGAAATGCCCTCTGCGGCCATCCAATGGATGTACCGCTGGAACTGGTTGCTCGCCGGAACATCCTCGAACCGCTGTTCCGTTGTCGTAGCCGGGGGAGTGGGTTCAGGGGAGGCCAGTGCGGCGGGGACGACACCCACCATCAAGACGAGGGCGGTGGCGGCAGCAACGGGGAGGCGGGTGGCGCGTTTCATGGGTTCCTCTCTGAACGCGTTACGGTATTGCGGCATTGACATGTGTAGGGTATCTCGTGTTTTCGGGGCCACCGCACCGATGGGCGGCCAAATTAGCTCAGGTGGGTGGATTTGGTGTGGCAGGATCGGGGGATGACCACACGGATGTCGTTCACCCCCCCCGCCTCTGAGTACGCTCTTGACCCCACCTATGCGCATCGTCGCGGCACCGCAGCCGTAAGTGTTCGCCGGGCCGATGGAACGCCGTTAGCCGACACGGAGGTTATCGTCGAGCAGAAAGGCCACGAATTCCTCTTCGGAAACATCGGCTTTGAGTTCGTCGGACACGTTTCTACAGCCGATTCGTTCGGCGGCGCCCCCAGTCAAGATGCCGAGTACATGCAGCGCCTTACCGACGCCTATCTGGGCCTATACAACCAGGCCACCATGCCGTTCTACTGGGGCCGCTTCGAGCCAGAGGAGGGCAAACCCATCACCGAACAGATGATGGCCGCCTGCCGCTTCCTGGCCGACAACAACGTGACCCTCAAAGGCCACCCCCTCGTCTGGCACACCGTCGCCCCCAAGTGGCTGCTCGGCAAGCCGCTGGCTGAGGTGGAGCGTCTGCAACGTGAGCGTATCCGCCGCGACGTCTCGCAGTTCGCCGGACTGGTAGACATCTGGGACCCGATCAACGAAGTGGTAATCATGCCCGTGTTCGAGGCCGAGGAGAACGCGATCACCCCGCTAGCCCGGGTCAAGGGCCGCGTCGAGATGATTCGCTTAGCCTTCGAGGAGGTCAAAGCGACCAACCCGAACGCGATCATCATGCTCAACGACTTCGACATGTCCACCGCGTATGAGTGCCTGATCGAAGCCGTGTTAGAGGCGGGCATCCCCTTCGACAAGCTGGGCCTGCAATCACACCAGCACCAGGGATATTGGGGCTTGGAAAAGACGCAGCGCATCCTTGACCGCTTTGCCCGGTACAACATCCCCATCCACTTCACCGAGACCACCTTCATGTCCGGTGAAGACATGCCAAAGCACATCGTGGACCTCAACGACTGGCAGGTTGATGACTGGCCATCCACCCCCGAGGGCCTAGAACGTCAGGCCGATGTGATGGAGGAGTGGTATCGCACGCTTGTGGCCCACCCTCTGGTTGAAGCCATCACCTACTGGGGCCTTTCCGACCGCGGCATGTGGTTGAACGCTCCCGGCGGTTTGCTGTTCGCCGACGGCACGCCGAAGCCGTCATACGACCGTCTGCTGGGCTTAATCAAGGGCGAGTGGTGGCTAAAGCCCACCCCTATGCACACCGACGCCGATGGCCGCCTCGATGTGACTGGTTTCAAGGGCGACTACCGCATCACGACGGCGGGCACCTCGGCCGACTTCAAACTGGGCCCTACCGCTACGGTAGACGTCACGCTGTGACAAGCGATTGCGTGATCCGTATCACTGACCCCACCGACTCGCGGCTTAGCGACTACACCGACCTGAAGGACGTGACGCTGCGGTCGGCGCGGGAACCAGCCGAGGGGCTATACATGGCCGAATCCTCGCAGGTGATTCGTCGCGCGCTGGCCGCCGGGCACCGGCCCCGCTCCTTTCTGATGGCCGACAAATGGTTCGACTCGCTGGCCGACGTGATCGCCGCCTGGCCTAAAACTCGGGTATTCATTGCCGACGAGACGGTTCTGCAAGACATCACCGGCTTCCACCTGCATCGGGGCGCGCTCGCGGCCATGCATCGGCCTACGCTGCCTGCGGTGGCCGATCTGCTCGCCGACGCCCGTCGGGTTGCCATCTTGGAGGACATCGTCGATCACACCAA
>WQZL01000163.1 GCA_009780755.1 Promicromonosporaceae bacterium
CCGACGATCAGCGCGGCCACGTCGGCCAGCGACAGCTGGTAGCCGGTCCACCAGGAGGCCAGGGCGAGCGCGGTGTAGGCCAAACCACCGGCGACGGCCAGCGCGGCAACAGCCACCAGGCCCAGGGCGCGGTAGCGCCACAGCAGGAATGCCAGGCCGAGAGCCAGGCCGATGATTCCGGCGAGCAGGCCGTGTTGGATGTTTGTGGTGCCAAGGGTGGCTGAAATGTCCTCGGTCGTCCCCGATGTGAACTGTGTCGGCAATATCCCGTAGTTAAGTTGCGCGGCAAATGCCCGAGCCGAGTTTTCGGTGAAGCCAGTAAATTGGTCGCCCCAGGTGCGGAGTTCACCATCGGTGATTGGTTCGGGGAAGCTGGTGGCATCTAGCACCGCACCGTCCATAACCAGCGCCAGCTGATCCTCGGTACCCGCCAGCTGCGTGGTGATCGTGGCTAGCACCTGCGTGCCTGGCTCATCCAAATACAGATCGACCGCCCAGAAGGTGACCTCACTGCCGTCTTGCATAAAGCCGGTCTGCGAGGCTGCGCGAGCGACGGATATCTCCGCGTTTCCGATCACCTCGGGGCCAAGGATGAATTTGGTCATACCCCAGTTGTCACAGGTGATAATGGAGATATTCGGGTCATCTACCAGCGCCTCGATACCGGCACCACAGGTGAACTCCCCAAAGGTGTCCCACAGGTCCTGGCTGACGCCCGGCGGTGGGGGGATGACCGGTTCTTCCTCAGTTTCCTCGATAGCCTCGTCATCGATACCCTCTTCGGCATCCTGCGTCTCCGTCGGCTCCTCGGCGTCGTCGATCTCGTCTTCATCCTCATCGGGGATAACGATTGTGGTTTCCCAACCGTTGTCCTGGGCTAGCACCGGCCGGATGCGGAAGTTTCCGTTATTGACGACCGAGGCGATAACGAACCAGTCCTCGTCATTGGCCGTGCTGACCCCAATCTGGTGATCGCCGATGTCCTCAACCTCGACGTTCCACAGTTGCGCCGCGTTTAGCCGGAGGCGAATCACGTCAATGGCTTCCGCCACCACCTCGTCGGTCACATTGTCGCCGGAGGGTTGCAGCACAATCTGCGCGCCGCCACCTAAGTCAAGGGCGGTGGCCGGAATAAAGCGCACGTGATCCTGATCGTCTTCAAGGAAAAAGTCCAGGTCATCCTCACCTCCAACCTCTGTGGTTTCCCCGCCGCCGCTGGTCAGCACTCCGGCGGTCAGGATGCCGAAGGGGATCAGCAGGGTCAGAATGATAAAGGTGATGATGGTGCGGACCGGCCGGTTACGGCTCGTCGATGAGGGGGCCAACTTTACTTCTCCTAGCGAACGTGCGGGATATGTGAATCGAGGCGGTTACTTGCCGGATTCGTCTTTGAGCTTTTGGTATTCGCGCTGAGCCGAGTCGAGGTCGGCCAGTTCCTCTGCGGCGTCCTCGTCTACGGCAGTCGCGGCGGTGGTTGTTGCGGCGGCGTCAACGCGCTTGGAGATGGCGGCGCGCAGCCAGATCGAGCGCGAACCGGCCGAGTCGATGGTGATGCGGTCGGTGTCCTCGTCAATATCGATGATGGTGCCGAACAGGCCAGAGCCGGTCATCACCTCGTCACCGGGCTGTAGCTCGGAACGGAACGCCTGCTGAACGGCCATCTTCTTGCGCTGGTTACGCGACATGAAGAACATGAAGCCCACCAACAGCAAAATCGGCAGGAACATGAACAGGGCACCACCGGCGGCGGCGCCAGCTACGGGTTCTTCGGCCAGCAGCAGGTAAGACATGGGACATCCCTTCGGGTGTAGTCATCGAGACTGGGCAAGTGTACGGGCAGACGGGCGTAATTGGGTGAACCCTGCGGTCTTAATCGATGTCTGCGGCATCAAACAGGCTTCCCCGCCCGCCAAACGCATCCACCGGCACGACCAACCCCAGGTGTGTCCACGCCTGCGTGGTGGCGACCCGGCCGCGTGGGGTGCGGGTGACGAAACCCTCACGCACCAGGTACGGCTCGGAGACGGTTTCTACCGTCTCTGGTTCCTCCCCAACGGTCAGCGCTAGCGTAGACAAGCCGACGGGGCCGCCGCCAAATCGCTTGCACAGCGCGGTCAGCACGGCCTTATCCAGCCGGTCAAGACCGAGCGGGTCAACCTCGAATACCTTCAGCGCGGCGCGGGCGGCAGCCAGGTCGAGGGCGCCAGAGCCGCGCACCTGCGCCCAGTCACGCACCCGCCGAAGCAGCCGATTGGCGATGCGGGGGGTGCCGCGCGACCGGCTGGCGATCTCGTGGGCCGCGTCGGCCTCGATGGTCACGCCGAGCAGGCGGGCGCTGCGGGTGACGACGCGCTTAAGGTCGGCGGCGTCGTAGAAGTCGAGGTGGCCGGTGAAGCCGAAGCGGTCGCGTAGTGGGGCGGGCAGCATTCCGGCGCGGGTGGTGGCGCCCACCACCGTAAACGGCGGCAGGGCAAGCGGAATGGCGCTGGCCCCCGCGCCCTTTCCGACGATGACGTCAACGCGGAAGTCCTCCATTGCCACGTAGAGCAGTTCCTCGGCGGGGCGGGCCAGGCGGTGAATCTCGTCGATGAACAGCACTTCGCCCTCGTCGAGCGAGCTGAGTACGGCGGCGAGGTCGCCCGCGTGTTGGATGGCCGGGCCGGAGGTGACCCGCAGGGAGGTGCCTAGCTCCCCGGCGATAATCATGGCGAGGGTGGTTTTGCCCAGGCCGGGCGGGCCGGAGAGCAGCACATGATCGGGGGGGGCGCCGCGCTGCTTGGCGGCGTCGAGTACCAAGGAAAGCTGCTCGCGCACTATCGGCTGGCCCACGAACTCCTCTAGCCGCTTGGGCCGCAGCGCCGCCTCGGCGGCTCGTTCCAGATCGTCGGCGGTGGTCGCCACGATCCGTTCGGAGGTGAACTCCGGTTCCTCATACCGTTCGGTCATTACTTCCGGCCTCCCAACACTCGCAGGGCCGCCCGAAGGGTTTGGGACGCGTCGCTGTTCCCGCCGGAATCCTTGGCTACGGCTGCCACGGCATCGGTGGCGGCCTTCGCCTGGTAGCCGAGGCCAACCAGCGCCTCGACCACCTGACTAGAACTATCGGCTGAACCGTCTCCGGTGGTTGAGCCGCTCCCGGTGGTTGAGCTGGTCGAAACCACCTCGCTTGGCGGCGCCAGCTTGCCGCTGAGTTCTAGCAGAATCCGCTGCGCTACCTTCGGGCCGATGCCGGGCACCCGCGTGAATGCCTTGACGTCTTGGGTGTGCACGGCCAGGCGAATCGCGTCGGGGGCGTGTACGGCCAGTAGTGCCAGCCCGATGCGGGGGCCAACTCCGGTAACGGAGGTGGCCTGCTCGAAGAGTTCGCGCTCGTCGGCATCGGCGAAACCATAGAGGGTTTGCGAGTCTTCGCGCACCACCAGCACGGTTTTGACATGCGCCCGCTCCCCAACGCGAAGCGCGGCCAGCGTGCCGGGTGTGGCAAACACCAGATAGCCGACGCCGCCAACATCGATCACCGCTCGATCCAACGAAACCGTCTCTACCACCCCGCTAAGCGACGCAATCACTAGCAGCTCCTATCCATCGAACATCCGTTCACTCCCCCAACCGTACCAACCCCTCCCCCAACCTCCCAACCACCCCGCCGAACCGGACATCTGTCGCCCCATGACATGCCGAACCGGACGTCTGTCAGCTTTGGAACGATTCATAGCCGACAAACATCCGGTTCGCAATGGTTCGGTTCGTGGGCTTAAGCCGTCGAACCGGTGCCAAATCGTCGAACTGATCGTGGATTCAGTATCAAGGGATCAGCGTTTGCGAGCGGCTTGTTCGGCGGTGGCCCAGGCACGCTGGGCCGGGGTCAGGCCGCCGGAGCGCTCCCCGCCCTGCAAGGCACCGGCCGGGCGCCAAAGATGGGTGATGGCCAGGGCGAGCGCGTCGGCGGCGTCGGCGGGTTTGGGCGCTTCGGCGAGTCGTAGCAGCTGAGCGACCATGCGCTGCACCTGCGCCTTCCCGGCGCGGCCCGAACCGGTGACGGCAGCCTTCACCTCCGAGGGGGTATGCAGCGCGACCGGAATGCCCCGTTTTGCGGCGGCCACCATCGCCAGCCCGGCCACCTGTGCGGTGCCCATCACGGTACCGACATTGTGCTGCGCAAATACCCGCTCTACGGCCACCACATCGGGGATGTGTTCATCAAGCCAGGTGTCGAACTCACGGGATATGGTCAATAGTCGCAGGTCAACGCTCTGCAACGGATCGGAGCGAATCACCCCGGCGGCCACAAACGTGGCCCGCCGCCCGGCCGCAGCATCCACCACACCAACGCCACACCGGGTCAGCCCAGGGTCTACTCCAAGCACACGCACCCCTCCACCCTAAACATCCCCAACCGCAACCCCACCACCCCCACGCCGACCCCACCCGGGGCAGTCCCCCCGACCCCCATGTCGATTCAGCGATTTCAGCAGTTTGGTTCATTTTCGGTAGTTCGAACTGCCGAAAATAAACCGAACTGCCGAAGTCAGCGGTTTCCCAGGCGGTGACGGGGCGGTGGGGCGGTGGGATGGGTGCTAGGGCGTGGGGGTGAAGAAGCGGTCGATGCCGTCGGCGATGCCTTGGGCCAGCAGTTGTTGATGCTCCGGGGTTTGCATCAGGCGATCCTCGGCCGGGTTGGTCATCAGGCCCATTTCAACGATGACGGTAGGCATTTGCGCCCAATTGGTGCCGGTCATGTTGTCCATCTGCCACACGCCGCGTCGGTGGGCGCCGGTGGCGGCAACCATGCCGTCCAGCACATCCGTCGAGAGCCGACAGCTTTCGGCGTGCAGCCGGGGCACATACGGGTTTTGCGGGGATGTACAGATGGTCAAGATTCCGTTGACGTTTGGGTCGGTTGAACCATCGGCGTGCATCCGAATGAACACATCTGCCCCGGCCTCGTTTGCCAGGCGGGCGCGCTCGCCATTGGAGATGTCCACGTCGTTCGTTTCCCGAATCATCACCACCTCGTAGCCGCGAGCCACCAACTCATCGCGAAGCAGCAGCGAAACATCCAGCACCAGCCGATATTCCGGCACTCCCGTGGCCACGCCGCGCGTGCCGGAGGCGACCCTGGCCCGCATATTGGCCGATCCGGGACCATTGGGTTCCAAGGTGCTACTGCCTCTGGCCTGGTGGCCAGGATCGATAGCCACGATGAAGCGCGGCGCCGGTTGGGCTGGCTCAATAACGACGGGCAGGGGTTCCGTCGTGGGCAATTCACCAGAAACCTGCCAGC
>WQZL01000164.1 GCA_009780755.1 Promicromonosporaceae bacterium
CCGCGTTGCCACGCACATCCTGGCCTGGGAGGGCACCGAAGAAGACCCATCGAGGTGGTACTGGTTCGAGGGTAACTACGAAGCATACGAAGCCAACAAGGTCGAGCGCCTTGGCGCCGACGCTGCCCGCCCCCACCGCGTCACCTACCGCAAGCTGGTCCGCGACTAAGGCGGCTATGCGAGTTTCGCTGCAAGATCGTGGGCAACTTCAGCCGCCCGCTGACGGAGCCTGGCTCTACACGGTGACCCCTGGGGTGCATGGGGGACTCGTTGCCGTGTGGGTGGTTTCCGAGGAGCGCAACCCGCGCGTGGTGTTCCATCGGCCCGCCGGGTGCGACGCGGTGGCGGCGACCTATCAGACTTGTGAACCCGACCTAGTGGTGCCGATCTACGGTCTTCGTTTGTCCTTCCCCGAGGCGCAGATTCTTCCGGCGCAGGCGGAGTTCCTGCCAGACGAAATCCTGCTGGTTGGCACGCGATGCCAGTATGCGAAGGACGGACCAGAGCTGAATGCTGAGGTGCGGAGCCTGGATGGCAAGCGCCTGCGGCGGGGCTGTTTTGGCGACGGCATCTCGCATGTGCGGGCCACTCCGAACGGCGACGTCTGGGTCGGCTACTTTGACGAGGGAGTCTTCGGAAACTGTGGCTGGGGCGACGCGGACGCCCCGGCCCCGCTCGGACGGGCGGGCGTGGTGCGCTGGTCGAGCCAAGACTTCATGAAACTATATGAGGCGGGGCCAGAGGCGGATATCTGTGACGTCTACGCGGCAACGCTGTTCGGCGAGGACCTGTGGACGTCCACCTACGTGGACTTCCCGCTCAGCCACTTCACGGCCACCTCCCAGCGCATCATCCCGACCGCCGACTCAGGAGTGCAAGCGTTGATTACGGATGGCGCCACAGTCGTCACCGTGGGGGAGTACAGTAAACCGGGCACCTTCCGCGTCTGGGATACCGCCAGCACCGCGCGCGGCCCCCGTGCCACGGGCCGCATCGCACTGCCGAAGTACAACAGCAAGCGAGACGTGTTACGCGTGATGGGCCACGCCGACCAACTGCACGCCTTCCTCGGCGGCCGCTGGTACACCGCCCCCCTGGCCGATTTCCTGCCATAACCACCACCTCATGGCCTTGGTCGTTCACCCCGAGTTCGGTCATTCGCATTCTGAGTTCGGTTGTTTGTAGTGTTTTCGGTTGTGCGCACAACCGAAAACACTACAAACAACCGAACACGCGGAGGGGAGGGGTCGCATGGAGGAGCGCGGGGCAGGCTCTGCCTTGAAGAAGGCTGGGACGTAAGCTCAAGCGGGGGTTTTGTGCGGAGACAGCGAGTTTAGATTTCCACAGGCGCGGAATCGGCTGCGTAATCCACAGGCCACCGCCTCATCGGAAAATGAAATCGAGCCGGTGGGGCATCGTTTTACGCATGAACGATGGAACAGGGCTGATTATCGCCCGCGAATCAGATCGAGGTCGCCTTCAAAGCGCGCACCGGCGAGGTGAAGTGGAGCGACTGCGTTGGGGTGGTTATCGACTGGTGCTCGCCTCCGCCGATGGCCCGGAGTATCGCTCGGACGAGGTGGCTCGCATGATGTTGGTGGATCGACAACTCAAGGCCGATCACGTATTCAGCCACAAATCTGCCGCACTGATTTGGGGGCTGCCCCGGTGGACGCCTGAGCCACGAATACAGGTCATCCAGCAATACCGCTCGTCACGAGGCACCCACCTCGATCTGAGGCGGCATTTCATGTACTTACACGAAGATGAAAAGGCGCAGGTGCATGGCCTGCCAGTCACGGAGCTTCGGCGTACCGTTCTTGATTGCGCGGTGACGCTGCACCCGCTGGAATCCCTGGTCATTGCCGATAGGGCGCTGACGAGTGGCCTGACTGCCGCCGAGCTGCTGGTGGCCTTGGAAGCACGAGGAGCGATTCGTGGGCGCCGACTCGCCCGGTTGGTGATGGCCTTGGCCGATGGCGGGGCGGCCTCACCTTGGGAAACATGGCTGCGGTACATCGCACATCGGGCAGGACTGCCTCGTCCAACCACACAATTCGCGGTTCAGACCCGCCTTGGCCAGCGATATCTCGATCTGGCCTGGCCAGAGTACGGTGTGTTCGCGGAGTTCGACGGGCGGGTGAAGTACTGCGATGGAGCATTCGGGCCTGGCTACGATGCCGACCAGGCGCGATTCGAGGAGAAGCGGCGAGCTGATGCGGTTGAGGAGGCGACTGGACGTTCACTACTGCGGATTACGGCTGCCGATCGTCCCGCCGAGGTGGCTCACCGCCTAACTGAGCGATTTCCACCGCACCTTCAGTCAAGGCTCCGCCCAAACCCCCTACTCCCACCGATTCCCTGATCTCCGCTGACCAATCGCAACTTCGGTTGTTTGCAGTGTTTTCGGTTGTGCGCACAACCGAAAACACTGCAAACAACCGAACTCAAGATGCAGACAACCGAACTCGGGGATGTGGGGTGGGTGCGGGCACCGGCTACCAGGGGCTAGGCTTGTCTTTGAGTGGATAGGAGACTCGACATGACCAAGGCTGTTCAGATCCTCAGCGCGCTCGGTGGCGCGGCCAACATCTCGGAGCTAGACCCCTGCATCACGCGCCTGCGCCTAAAGGTGGTAGACCCCGAAGTGATCGACGAGCCTGCCTTGCAGGATGCCGGGGCACTCGGCGTTGTACGATCCGGCCGGGTAATCCAGGTCATCATCGGCCCCGAGGCCGACGACCTGTGCGCCGAGATGGCGTTGCTGCTCGCCGCCGATTAATCGGCCGTCTCGTCGTCCAAGACGACCGGATAACCGATTCCGGCTTGAACTAACTCCTGCTGCGCCCGCTCTCGGAGCGCGCGCGCCACCACCCAGCGGGCGCTAGGTCGCACCCGCCCGTGCAGCGTGAACGAGTAGAAGCGCTCGGTCAGCATGTCCACTCCGCGCACCTCCGGCATCTCTAGCAGGTCCGCGGAGATCTCATCATCGAGCCACACCGCCTCGATGGCCCGCGCCAGCGCGGCCCGCACTACATCCTGATCGGCTCCGGTGGGCACCCGCACCTCGGCCACCGCCCTAGCCCACTGCTGCGTGTGGTTGCCGGCCCGCAGAATCTCCCCATTACGGACATGCCACAGCGTGCCGTCAAACGACCGCACATGGGTCAGCCGCAGGTCTACTTGCTCGACGGTGCCGACGGCGCCCGCACCCAGATCCACCACATCGCCCACCCCGTACTGATCCTCAATCAAGATGAAGATGCCCGAAAGGAAGTCCCGCACCAACGATTGGGCGCCGAAGCCGAGCGCCACACCTAGCACGCCAGCCGAGGCCAATAGCGGCATCACCACCTCGTCGGCGCCAACCGTTACCAAAATCAAAAAGAACGCAATCGAGCAGATCACCGCGCCCGCCGCCGACCGCAGCACCGACCCGATGGTGCGAATCCGCTGGGCGCCCCGCTCCGTCATCTCCGGGGTCATCCAGTCGGTCAGGCTGTGTTCGTCGTCTACATCGTCGGCGGCCTGTGCCACCGCGCAGTAGGCCCGGTTATACCTGACCGCCAGGCGCTCCGTGAAGTGCGCGATCACCCGGCGCGCAACAACCAGCGCTAGGGCACACCCCAACAAAATCAGCGCCACCTGTAGCGGCCAGGCCCGAAACCAATCCCAAAAGTCATTCACATTTGAGAAATCTAGTCGAATAGTTCGGCAAAGTGGCCCCAAGGGTGCAAAGATCGTCCCGTGACCCAAGAGACGACGACGCCCCTTATCAGCCAAGACCTCATCGATCTTGCCCACGCGAACGGGGTAAGCACTCAGTACGCGGGCTTCGATGGCGCGCCATGCCGCGTGTCAGCCGCCACGCTAACCAAGGTGCTGGGCGCCCTCGGCGTACCTGCCGATACCCCAGCGGACATCCAGAGAGGTCTACAGCTTGCCTACGACGAGGAATGGCGTCATCACCTGCCGCCTGCCGTCGTGTTACGCCAAGGATTCGACTCGTCCGTACCCGTTCACGTCATAGACGGGGCGGATGTGCGGGTGTGGGTCAACATCGACGGTGCCGAGTCCGGGCCACCCCGCGGGCGAATCAGGCGGTGGGACCTCCACCAGATGGACGTCTACGTTGACCCGCGCATTATTGACGGGCAAAGGATTGGCCGAGCCACCTTCCGTCTTCCCGGCGACCTGCCGCTCGGCTGGCATTCGCTGCATGCCATCTCCGGCGGAGTTGAGGTGCAGACCACGCTAATCGTCACACCAAACCGCATGGAGCTGCCCGCCACCCTGAAAGACGAACAGGTGTGGGGCCTGCTCGTGCAGCTGTACTCCGTGCGCTCCAAAACCTCCTGGGGCATTGGTGACTTCGCCGACCTCGCCGACCTGGCCTGGCTGGCGGCAAACCGGGGTCAGGCCGACTTCGTGGCGGTAAACCCCCTAGCCGCCGCCGAACCGCTGCCACCGATGAGTCCATCCCCGTACTGGCCCTCATCACGGCGATTCTTAAACCCGATGTATCTGCGGGTCGAAGAGATTCCCGAAACCGCCTACCTGAATGCCGCCGACCGCTCGCTGGTCGAGTGGTCCGCCGACCCGGCCCGCACGCTCAACACCGACGTTGGCCCCATCGACCGCGATGCGGTGTGGGCCGCCAAGAAGCCGGCGCTGGAAGTGGTGTTCGCGGCCAAGCGTCGTGTCGCTCGGCAGGCCGCCTTTGAGGCTTTCGTTGAGGAACAAGGCCAAGGGCTGATCGATTTCGCCACCTGGTGCGCGATTACCGAACACCTCGGCGGCAAGTTCTGGCCCGAAGACCTGGCTTCCCCAGAGGCCCCGGCGGTCGCCGCCCTGCGGGAAAAGTTGGCCGACCGCGTGGAGTTCTACCTCTGGTTGCAGTGGGTGACCGACGAGCAGAAGGCGAAGGTGCAGCGGGTCGCCACCGAGGCCGGGATGCGGATCGGCATCATGCACGATCTGGCGGTGGGCGTACACCCTGAGGGGGCCGACGCCTGGACGCTGGGAGCCTACCTCTCTCCGGATGCCCAGGTGGGGGCGCCGCCGGACATGTACAACCAGCAGGGCCAAAACTGGAAGCAGCCGCCGTGGAACCCCAAGGCGCTCGCCAAGGCCGGGTACAAGCCGTACCGCGACCTGATCCGCACGGTGCTTAGGCACGCTGGCTCCCTGCGCGCCGACCACATCCTGGGCCTGTTCCGCCTGTGGTGGATTCCCAAGGGCCGCCCCGCGCTGGAGGGAACCTACGTCGCC
>WQZL01000165.1 GCA_009780755.1 Promicromonosporaceae bacterium
GCCGACTCCCCCTCCCCTGCCGACCCTCCCTCCCCCTGCCGAACCGGATGTTTGTCGACTAACTAGATCACGAACCGGATGTTTCACAGCTTTAACCGGCTCCAAACCTGCGGAACATCCGGTTCGGTGGTTTCGACACGGCCTCCTTCGTCGGCCTACTCAACCAGCCGTAGGGCAAACCGGGTGCGTAGGGTTGGGGGTGTGAGTGATTTTGGTTTCTTGCCGCCGTTTGGGTCTGATAATTATGCGCCCGCCCATCCTGAGGTGTTGGCGGCCGTTGGCGCCGCGAACGATGGGTTTGCGGTGGCTTACGGCGACGATCCGTGGACGGCCCGGCTCGATGACTGCGTGGCGGCTTTGTTCGGCCCCGGCACGCGAGCGTTCCCGGTGTTCAACGGCACGGGGGCGAACGTAATCTCGTTGATGGCTGTGGCACCACGCTGGGGCGGGGTACTCGCTGCCGCGGACGCCCACGCGCACACGGATGAGAACGGCGCCCCGGAACGCATCGGCGGGCTAAAGATGCTAACGGCCCCCGGCAGCGACGGGCGGCTGGCCGTGGCGGATGTTGAGGCGTGGGCCGGGCGCTTCGGCGACGTGCATCGGACCTCACCGGCCGTGCTATCGCTGACGCAATCCACCGAACTAGGCACCGTCTATCGAGTCGCGCAGCTACGCGAGTTGACCGAGGCCGCGCACAAGCTGGGCATGGCGGTACACATCGATGGGGCCAGGCTGGCGAATGCGGCGGCATTCCTCAACGTGGGGTTGGCGGAAATCACCTCTGAGGTGGGGGTAGATCTCATTTCGCTCGGCGCGGCAAAGAATGGCGGCCTGCTGGGTGAGGCCGTCGTGGTCATGCCGCCCGATGCAGCGCCTACGGAGGCGGCGGCCGATGCGCGTCGTCTGGCGGCCGAGTCGATCCCTTTTCTCCGTAAGTACACGGGTCAGCTCGCGTCCAAGCAGCGTTTCATTGCCGCGCAGCTGCTCGCGCTATTTGGCGGCGACCTCTGGTTGCGCAATGCGGTGGCGGCGAACGCGGCGGCGCAGCGGCTCCGGGCCGGAGTGATGACGCTGGGCGGCGAGGTGGTGCGCCCTTCGCGCCCCACGGAGGCCAACGCGGTGTTTGTGACCCTCCCCCGCACCGTCGCCGACGCCCTGCGCACTCGCGCCCCGTTCTACGACTGGGCCGGTGGTGAGACTCCCGACCGTGTCGAGGCTCGCTGGATGTGTTCATGGGCCACCACTGACGCCCAGGTGGACGGCTTCCTTGCCGCGCTCGCCGACTGCCTGTAGCGCCCTCCGGTGGTGGCGCTTGCCCCGTCCGGAGTCTGAAGATCACCCCCACAGGTGGTTGAGTAGCGAGGAACGAGCGTGTCGAAACCACCACCCGCACGTCAAAGTGGTTTCTTTCGCGGGCGCTACGCGCCCTACTCAACCAACCGTAGGGCTAGCCGAAGAGATTCAGCAGTTCGATGCGGTGGCCTTCCGCCGCCAGGCTAAGCCCGTTCTCCGTGGCATTTACGGTGACGACGTATAGGCCGTCTGGGAAGTCAAGGGGGATGGTCAGGTTTGTAAAGAGGTCACCGATGCCGAATGGCAGGGAGTTTGCCCTGACGGTCAGTCCGGCCAAGGTAAACGATTCGATGGTCAGGCCGATGGTGCTTGGGCCGATGACAAGCGGCGTCACCACCCCGCCAACATTTAGGCCGAAGAGGGTGGTGGCAATGGTCGCGGTGCCGGGCTGGTCGCCACCGCTGATCTGCACGTTGGCCCCCACCTGATCGGCAATGAGTGACTCAAAAGATCCGAAAGGTACCAGCAGGCGAACCTGCGCGCTTTCCGCCAGGTGGGGATCGCGGGGGGAGACGCCGCGAACATCGATCTGTACATCGGCAACACGGAAGCCGCCAAAGTCACCGGCGTCCAGGGTGGCCGTGACCTGGTTTAGTTGGCCCCCAGCCACTTGCGTTAGGAAGGGGAAGCCGTGGATCGTCAGGCTCGCGCCATCGAGATGCACCCCTTCATCGGCGGCGGCCGAGGTGATGGCGCCCGTGACCACCCGCGAAGCTACCCAGACGGCGACCCGATCAAGGCCCACCAGCAACGCAACCACGATTGCCACCGCCACCAGCGCCGTGCGGCCCCGCCGACGGCGGCGCTCGGGCGCCTCCGCAAACGTCTCGAACATGGCCGTCATCACTTAGCCCAGCCGAGTTCTGCCAGCAGGGCACGGTCATGTTTGTCTAGGGCGCTCGGCTCCAGGGCCGCCACCAGATCGGGACGACGCTCGGCGGTGCGAATTAACGCCTGGTCGCGACGCCAGCGAGCAATGTTTGCGTGATGGCCAGAGAACAACACCTCGGGAACATCCAGGCCCGCCCACGAGGGCGGCTTCGTGTAGACGGGGTACTCCAGCAGCCCGGCGGCTCCGTGGGACTCCTCCACCAGCGACTCCGGATTCCCAACGACGCCCGGCAGCAAGCGACCGACCGCCTCGACCATCACCAACGTCGCCACCTCGGCCCCCATCAGCACGTAATCGCCGATGGACAGCTCGGTGACCCGAACGTCCGCCGCTCGCCATTGATCTGCCTGGCGATAGTGTTCGGCCACGCGGGAGTCGATGCCCTCGTACCGCCCGCAGGCAATCACCAGGTGTTGTTCCGTGGCCAGCGCCTCAGCCTGTCGCTGCGTGAACACCTCCCCCGAGGGGGTGGGGATAACCAGGTGTGCCCCCTTGGTCAACAGCTCGTCAAGCGCCGCTCCCCAGACGTCAGGGCGCATCACCATGCCCGCTCCCCCGCCGAACGGGGTGTCATCAACGGTGCGATGGCGGTCGGTGGTCCAGTCGCGCAGGTCGTGAATGCGCAGGTCGAGCAGACCCTGTTGCCTGGCCTTGCCGATCAGCGACAGATCAAGCGGCGATAGATATTCCGGGAAGACGGTAACCACATCGATGCGCATGTCAGGCGCGCTCCTCGGCGGTTGAGGGGGCGAGGGGAAGCGTGTCGCGGGCTAGGAGGCCGCCGGGCGGGGTTAGCACGACCCGGCCGCCGGGCACATCTACCGTCGGGACTATGGCGTGAACGAACGGAACGAGGGTGCGGTGTGTCGAACCGGAGCCGTTGGCGGCGGGCAGCGTTTCCTTGATGATGAGCATGTCGTGGGCGGGCAGGTGTTCTAGGCCGATCACCTCGCCGATCACGGTGCCGTCAGCCAGCTCGGCCCGCAGGCCGCGCAGCTCATGGGGATACCAGGCGTCCTCGTCATCGTCGGAGGTGTCCGCCTCGACAACAAGCTCGACTCCGCGCAAAGCCTCCGCGGCGGTGCGGTCAAGCACCTCGGCGAAGCCAACCAGCCAGCGGCCCTGGTGAATACGGACGGTCTCGATGGTGAGCGGGCCGACGTCGGCGGGGTCGGTTTCGAGGGTGACGCCGACGGCGAGACGGGTCTCGGGATCGTCGGTGCGCACGTCGAGCATGACCTCGCCGCGCAAAGAGTGCGCCTTGCCAATTCGGGCGACTACCAGTTGCATCAGTAACCTCTCTATTGCCTGCCATCATCTCGCGGCGGCGAAACTGAGCGCAAAATCTCGAACCCAACGATTCTAGGTGCTGCCGCTACGGTCTCTGCGCTCCCATCGCAGGATGACGGAGTAACTGGTCATCCCCCGCGATGTGTCGAAACCACCAACCGCCGCTAATCGGGTGGTTGAGTAGGGAGCGCAGCGACCATGTCGAAACCACCACCCACCACTAATCGGGTGGTTGAGTAGGGAGCGCAGCGACCATGTCGAAACCACCAACCGCCACACTACGGATGGTTTCGACACGGCCTCCTTCGTCGGCCTACTCAACCAACCGAAAGCAGGATCCAGCAGTAACGGTCACCGCTGAGACTAGGCTCTGCGACTCCGCTTCGCTCCGCGCAGAAAAACGTGAGGATTCACGCAGAACCACGGAGGGGAACACAGCTGCGCCTTGGCTCCTACCCCGTTCTACGGGGGCTGGTGAGATGTCGATGGGGCTTAGCTCAGGTGAGCTAAGCCCCATCGTCTAACTATCTATCGGCCACTATGTTTCGCCGCTTCGCGTCGAGCAACACGCTTCAATCGTCTGGGCACCATGAACGTGTTCGGGCGCCTCGACTCAATCACCGGTCAACGTCTACGACGTCGATGCGTACCGGGTCAGCCGCTAGCGCGCCGATGACGGTGCGCAATGACTTGGCGGTGCGACCACCTCGGCCGATCACCCGGCCAAGATCGCCGGGGTGCACGCGCACCTCCAGCAGATCACCGCGACGCAACGTCTGGGCGGACACGCTGACGTCATCCGGGTTGTCCACGATGCCGCGCACTAGATGTTCTAGGGCTTCAGCCAACGCGGCAGAGCCGATTCGGCTGTCCGCAAGCACGATCAGGCTTCTTCCGTGGCCTCGGCCGGAGCGTCAGCCACGACCTCGGTGACCTCTTCTGCCGGGGCGGCAGCAGCCTCAGCGGCGGCCTTGGCGGACGCCTTGGCCTTAACCTTCTCGGCCTCGGCGGCAGCGTCGGCGACGGCCTGCGAAGCCGCGACCTTGCCAGCCTTGACCTTCAGGGTGCCCTCGGTGCCGGGCAGACCCTTGTGCTTCTGCCAGTCGCCGGTGATTTTCAGCAGCGCGAGTACCTGGTCGGTCGGCTGCGCGCCGACGCCGAGCCAGTACAGGGCGCGGTCGGAAGCGATCTCGATGTACGAGGGCTCCTCAGTGGGGTGGTACTTGCCAATCTCCTCGATGACGCGACCATCGCGCTTGGTGCGCGAGTCCGCGACGACGACGCGGTAGTACGGGGCGCGCTTCATGCCGAGGCGCTTGAGACGAATCTTGACTGCCACTTGTTGGTGACTCCTGTTTCTGGAAAATAGGGCGGTCTGACAACGCGTGCGGCTCGTGGGGCGAGCCAGCGCGCAGACCTAGACGCAACGTCACCCAGAAGAGAGGGGCCTGGGCACGCCGAGTACAGGGAACATCATGCCAGATGCGCCGGGTTACGCCCAAAACTTGCCTCCCCACACACCTCCCGGTACCCACCGGAAACCCTCGTCATTCTGCGAGCATCAACGAGTCGCAGAACCTTGACCACACATGTTTACTCTGGTCTTGCCGAACCGGACTTCCGTCGACTTTTCAGCTGCCGAACCGGACGTTTGTCGTGGTTTTGGGCAGTTTTCCGCGGCAAACGTCCGGTTCGAGGCGAGAAAAGCCGACAAACATCCGGTTCGA
>WQZL01000166.1 GCA_009780755.1 Promicromonosporaceae bacterium
AAAACACTGCGGAGGAACTCATGTCGCAACCTAGTCCCTACACTCCGGGTGAAGTGGCGCTTGATGTGCCTGGACGCGGGCCAGAACTGGGGTTTTACCGCGAGCGAGCGCAGTTCATCGGCACGCTTGGCGGATTCGCGGGTCGGGTGGTGGCGTACCACGCTCCACGTGGACTCGGAAAAACATCGCTCTTACGCGGTGCTCAACGAGAGTTCCAGGCAGCCCGCATTCGGACGGTGTGGGTAACGGCCAACGAACACGAGAACCTGTTGACGACGCTGTTAGCAGAGATGACACAGTTGTTACCGAGGGCGAGTCGTACTCGAAAAAGCGTTACAGAGGCGGCGGAGTCAGTGACAGCCGCATTCGGCGTGCCAGGAGCTAATGTGAAGGCGACGTTCAAGGTTGCTGCGCCGCCAGCGGGGGCGAAAGTGTTCGGTGCGGCGGTACTTGCTACGGTAGCCGAGTTACACAATCAAGGAGAACGCGGGCTGGTGTTCCTGCTGGATGAGATGCAGGCAGCCGACCGGCCAAGTTTGAAAGCCGTGTCATACGCCTGGCAGGAGTTGCAAGCTCCAGACGCGCGTCCCGCTGCTGGCTTCTTTGCCGTAGGGCTGCCGGGGAGCCAGGAGCACGTTAACAAGGCGGCAACATCTAATGAACGTTGGGACTTTAGGGAACTTCCCGACCTTGAGGACGGCGGAGCGGCAGCCGCGCTCGCCGAACCGGCTCGGCAACTCGGAGTTGACTGGGAACACAGTGCATTGGCCCGTGCCGTTGCCGAGGCACAACGCTACCCATACAAGGTGCAACTTATCGGTGATGCCGTGTGGAGCGCCGCTGGCTACCCGTCCGCAGGCATGACGCTCAAAGAGGTTCATCTTGATGTCGCCTTGGTAGATGTTGCTCGACAGATGCGCAGTTTGCATGCATCGCGTTGGCGGGCAGCCTCCCGGCAGCAGAAGGATGCGCTCTTCGCTATCGCTCGGCTGGGTGGCACAAAAGTGCGACGCGAGGAGGTAGCTAATCTGTTAGGCACCACGTCTCGGGGGTTGTCAACAGTTCGTGATCGTCTTCTGCGGGCGGGCACCATCATGGCCAGCGATCATGGACTCATCTCTTTTACGGTTCCAGGGTTCACCGAGTACGTCCTGGCTCTCGGTGAGTGACTAACGGAAGACGAAACCACCACCATTACGCAAGGCGGTTTTGAACAGGCTCAATCACTGTGAGTCTGGGTCCGGCGACTACGCTCCTTCGTCGCTCCGCGCAGGATGACGTAATGACTGGCGATGGCTGGTTTAGGTGGGTGTGTCTTAGGTTAGGCGGTCAGCAGGATTGCCAACGAAGAGCTAGACGGCATCGGCGGCGGTAAGGTAGGTTCCATTACGCAGTAGCTCGTTGAAGGAGACCGTCATGACCACCCTGACCATCACGGCCAAGGGCCAGATCACGCTGAAGAAGGATCTGCTCGCCGCGCTTGGGCTGCGCCCCGGCGACAAGGTAGTAGCCGAGCCAAACGAGACCGGCGGCGTGGTGCTAACCAAAGCTCCGAAGACGGGCTCGTGGGAGGACGTGTTCGGCATGTTCGCAGGCAGAGTTGATCGGCCTGTGACCATAGAAGAAATGAACGAGACCATCGCCAAGGGTTGGGCAGGCGAGCTGTGAGAATCATCGCCGACACCAACCTGCTGGTGCGTATTGTCGCCAATGATGACCCTAGGCAGTCGGCTGCGGCGCGCCAGGCAGTTATCGATGCGCAGGTGGTTGTGGTGCCGACGGTGGCGTTATGCGAGGCGTGCTGGGTGCTTTCCGCGCGCTATCGGCTGAACAAGGCGGAGTTACGGCAGGTAATCACGCAGATTTTCCAGGTGTGCAACACCTTGCTTGACGATGGCGCGGTAACGGCGGGCCTCGCGGTTCTGGATGCCGGAGGCGACTTCGCCGACGGGGTGATTGCTCAGACAGGTACCGCTGCGGGCGGGAACACCTTTGTCACCTTCGATAAGAAGGCGGCCAAGTTGGTAGCCAAAACAGGGATCGCCACGCAACTGCTCAAGTAATGTCCTCCTTCATCATCGAGGTCGGTAGTTTGCGTTGAGATCGGTAACTCGAGCTACCGATCTCAACGCAAACTACCGACCTCAGCGAACCAGCTTGCGGCCTGGGCGTAGAGGTCCAGGGTTGCGGCGGTCGCGGGGACGCCCTCAGGGGTCGGGGATTTTAGCTGGTGAGCCTTCGTTCGGCCCGTCCATCGAGTGACAAAGGCGCCCAGGTTTAGATTTTCGGCGCGCAAAATCAGTTCGGCATCGGCCAGCGGGCGATGCAGATGCAGGTCGCCAGACCACCAGCCCTTAGCCCCGAGGTCAGCGAATCGTTCCGGGATGGCGGTCAACGCCGCCCCACCAGCCCTGACATCAAGGCGTCGCCGTGCGGGGAAATATTCGGGGCCATGCTCGACGGCGATGGTCACCTCCCCGCGCGGCACCGAAACCTCGACCACGCCATCGCTCAGGAAGTGGTGGATGTAGCCGGGGTCGAAACGCGAGGTGTCCCCCGGTTGATCCATATCCACAACGCCGGGGCGGGGCAAGGTGGTGCTATCCCGGATTGCGGCGGACGGCAGGTGCCACATTCCATCTTCATGACGGATCGTGACCCGCGCGGGGTCGCCGGTGTTGAGGGTCAGCGTGGGCATGAGGTTAGTTGGGTGGTGGTGGTTTAACCACCGGAGGGGGAGGGTTGAGCTTGATTCCCGGAGGCATAGCACGTATGGTATCTGAAAACGATCCCACATTTTGGAGGTGTGAGGACATGTCGATGGGCGTTCTGGCGATGAAGCCTACCCCCATGAGCGATGC
This sequence comes from Promicromonosporaceae bacterium, assembly GCA_009780755.1. Lineage (GTDB taxonomy): Bacteria > Actinomycetota > Actinomycetes > Actinomycetales > Cellulomonadaceae > Xylanimonas. The sequence goes on from WQZL01000166.1 coordinate 2,862, forward strand.
CGCTGGCCTGCTTGGCCCGGTACTCGCCCTCGACATCGGCGGCACCAAACTGGCCACCGCAATAGTCACTCCAGATGGGACGCATCACGGGCTAATGATCGAGCCAACTCGGCGCGAGGAAGGCCCGGACGCGGTGTTGCGAAGACTATTTGACCTGGGCAAATCCTCTATCAAGGCCGCCGGGATCGCACCTGCTGCGGTGGGCATTTCCTGCGGTGGCCCGCTCGACGCCACCGCGGGCGTGCTGGTGTGCCCCCCGCATCTGCCGGGATGGATCGACATCCCAATTTGCGCCCTGACCGAGCGGGAATACGGCGTGCCGACGGTGCTAGAGAACGATGCCACAGCAGCCGCCCTCGCCGAGTTTCGCTTCGGGGCGGGCGTTGGCGCCGAAAACCTGATCTACCTGACCATCTCCACCGGCATCGGTGGCGGCGTCGTGATCGGTAGTCAGTTGTACCGGGGAGCCACCGGAAATGGCGGGGAACTCGGGCACATCACGGTGCGCCCCGGCGGTCGCCACTGCGTCTCCTGCAAACGTCGCGGCTGCCTAGAGGCGTACTGCTCCGGCACCCAGATCGCCGCCCGCGCAACCGAGGCAGTGACCGAGGCCAAGGAGGCCGGTCGGCCCACAACCCTCGCGGACATTTCGCCGCTTACCGCAGCCGATGTGTCGCAGGCCGCCGCCGCTGGCGACGCCTTGGCCGCTGAGGTCTGGCAGGAAACCGTCGTACTCCTGGGCCAAGCCCTAACCGACCTGGTGAACGTGTTCGAACCGGACGTTGCCGTCCTCGGCGGCGGTGTGACTCGCTCCGGCGCCATGCTGCTTGAACCAATCGCCAAGATCGTCCGGGAAACCGGGATGGGTCGCGAGGCCAAGGTCGTCCGCCTGGAACTGGCCACCCTCGGTGATGTGGTGGGCGTTATCGGCGCCGCCGCCATCGCCTGGGATCGCCTGGGCGTCGCCTAACCGGAGCCAAATTCGCAAAGGAGCAACATGTCGGACTGGATGACCGAGCAGGTGCGCGATCATGGCCGCGCCGCCGCCGACCTAGAACGCCAGCTTGACCAGGTGCGCGAGGTGGCCATCGTCATCGAGCGGGCCTTTGCCGAGGGCGGCAAGCTGTGGACCTTCGGCAACGGCGGCTCGGCCGCAGACGCGCAGCACTTCACCGGGGAACTCATCGGCCACTACCGCCACGACCGACCCCCCTTGCCCGCCGTCACGCTCTCCACCGACCCCACGGCCATGACCTGCATCGCCAACGATTACTCCTACGCCGACGTGTTCTCCCGCCAGGTTACAGCCTTGGCCCAACCAGGTGATGTGGTGGCCGCATTCACCACATCGGGCAGGTCCTCCAACATCGTTGACGGCCTAGCCGCAGCGAAGGCGGCGGGCGCAACCACCGTACTCTTCGGCGGCGGGGAAGGCGGCCCGGCCAAAGAGTTCGCGGACTTTTCGCTGCTGTCACCCTCCACGGTGACGCCGCGCATCCAGGAACTACACACGCTCATGCTTCACCTAATCAGCGAACATTTAGATAACGTGGCTGCCGGAGTAGCCGCATAAGCCAAGCAGGCTTTGGCCGTGCAACACGAGTAAGGACGCTTTGATGACCTCTGCACCGATGACCAACGCCCCGTCCGGCCCGCAACCGAGCGGTCTGCAACCCCCGCCGACGGCCACCCCCGCCCGGAGGATTCACATGATTGGCAACTCGCACATCGATTCGGTCTGGCTGTGGCCATGGCAGGAGGGCTACCAGGAGGCGCGGGCGACATTCCGCTCGGTACTCGATCGGATGAATGAATACCCGGACTTCAAGTTCACCTGCGATCAGATGGTGCTGCTTAGCTTTGTCGAGGATCACGATCCGCAGATGTTCGCGGAGATCGCCGCGCGAGTGCAGGAGGGACGCTGGGTAAACGTGGGCGGTTGGTGGGTGGAACCCGACTGCAACACCCCATCGGGCGAGTCCTTCGTGCGCCAGGGACTGCTCGGCCAGCGCTACCTGGCCTCACGCTTCGGAAAGCCCGCCACCGTGGGCATGAACGCCGACCCCTTCGGCCACAACGCGATGCTTCCGCAAATCCTGCGCGGCCAGGGCATGGACACCTACACCTTCCTGCGCCCCGGCCCCCACGAGTCCGATCTGCACGATTCGGCCTTCTGGTGGGAATCCCCCGACGGCTCGCGCGTGTTGGCCTGGCGCATCCCCTTCGAGTATTGCTCCCCGCCCGGTTCCGTTGTTGGCCAGGTGGATAAGTCGCTGGCCCAGATCAACCACCGCGCCGGCGTGGACGCCGAGCCGGTAATGGTGTTCTTTGGCGTTGGCAACCACGGCGGCGGCCCCACCA
>WQZL01000167.1 GCA_009780755.1 Promicromonosporaceae bacterium
AGATGGCCCGCCACCTAGCTCGTTGGGACCCCGAGCTAAAGCTGATCGCGTTGCGCTACTCGAATGTCATGGAGCCGGAGGATTATGCACGTTTCGAGGATTGGCAGCATGACGCCAAGCTCCGCCGCTGGAACCTGTGGAGCTACATTGACGCGCGTGACGGCGCCCAAGCGGTGCGCCGGGCACTGGAGGCCGATCTACTCGGCTGGGAGGCGTTCATCATCGCCAACGCCGACAACGTGATGCGCCGCGACTCAGAATCGCTGCTGGCCGAGGAGTTTCCCAACGTCCCCCACCGCCGCCCTATCGTGGGCCGCGAAACCCTCCTAAGCATCGACAAGGCCCGCCGCCTCCTCGGCTACGAACCCGAGTACGCGTGGCAAGACCAGGTGGCCTAACTGCCTCAACTGAAACGCCACATCCCTCGGGCCAAAAACGTAGCCGTTCGGCAGGGGCATCCTGTCGGGCAGAGCGGCAGTGTTTGTCAGTGGGTTGGGGAACAATAAAAGGTATGAGTTCGGAAGCGTTCTTCCTGTTTCGCGATCTAGGAACGAGGTGCTGACATGTCCGCTGATGCCGCTAGCTACGGCCATCCCTTGCCGCGTCTTACCGCCGATGACCGCGAGTGGTACGCCGAGCGCGCTGCGTCCGAGGGTGGGTCACGGGCCATCCTCGACTTGCAGATCAAGTCAAACGTTCGCGCCCGCTTGGGTGCCGCACCATCGAATTTCGACCGAAAGCACTCGCCTTGCTGATCGACCTGGCCTGTGAGACGACTGGCGCTCCGAAGACCCAATCGAGGCCGCTCGTTTCGTGGTTTCGGATGCGGCCGCCACCCTATGGTCGGCGTACCGACTGAACTTTGGCGGAGGTGATTGCCGGAATGCTTCGCTCCTCGGATGCTTGGGGCTAGTTTGCCGACGCCTACCTGCGCGCCGCCGACATAGCAGTGAGAAACGATGACAATGAGCGGCGACGTGACCCGAACCGCGCCGCCCGCCTCAGCCAATGGCACCGCTTGCTCATTGAACAGCTCTTACACGGCGAGTTTGAGGATCGACTAGATGCCCTCGTCGAACACCCGGCGCTGGCCGTGCCGGAGCGCACCTTCCTCCAGGCCCAACTGGCAAAGCAGCGTGGTGACGACGAAGCCGCCTCCCGGTTGATCCGTGAATTCCTCATCAAGCTGCCAGGTCACGGGGAATTCCTAGCGTTCGCCCAAGAAATAAGCGCCTGACCTGGCGTTAGGGACGACGCAGGTTAAATCCCAGGAAGTCGCGGGCGCCAACGACCTAGCCGGTTGCATCGCTTGATGCTTCGCTCCCGTGAACCGCTTGGGTTTTGATGCCGTGCCGACAATGCACTACATCCGCCCGCTTGGAGCGCCATCCAGGTATGAAGGCGGGCGGTGATCCGGGCTGTGCCAACATTCCACGGCGGCAGGTTGGCCGGGCCACCTTGCCTGCGGAGACGCTAGAGACGACCAAAGTACCCTGGCCGCAGCACAGACCCAGCTCATCCCGGCATCCCGAGACAGAACAGCGTGCCCATGAAAGTGCGCTTGAAAGGATTCGAACCTTCGACACCCGCTTTAGGAGAGCGGTGCTCTATCCACTGAGCTACAAGCGCGTGCAGCGTCTGGTGGGCGCTGCGGGTTGCAGTCTAGCGGAGGTGCAACACCTAACCTTGGCGGCGCCCGGCAATTCTGGATCCTGCGACTCGCTTGCTATACCCAGCGGGCGGGGTCGGCTAGGACGTCGCGGAGGACTTCCATTGCGCCGCCCGTCATTGCGGCGTAGGAGCCAGCCGCCGCGCCGCGCACCTCGATTGGTGCGTAAGGGGCCGCCAGCACGCGGTCGTTGATCGCGATAGCAACCTCATCGCGCAGCCAGGGCAGCAGAATTGCGTAAGCTCCACCGAGTACCACCGTGCCCACATCCACCAGGTTCACAAAGTCACCGAGGGCCGAACCAAGCGCGGCCGCCGCCACCTGCATCGCCGCCAGCGGCGCCGTCTCGCCTGCCATTAGCGCCTGCGCCAGATCGGCCAGCCGCGCATCATCTGGCATACCGGCAGCCCGCATAAGCGCCGCCTTGCCCGCGTATTGTTCCAGGCAACCTCGCGCTCCGCAGCCGCAAAGCGGCCCATTCGGGTCGATGACGACGTGCCCGATCTCACCACTCCATCCGCGCTCACCGAGGAATAACTGTCGGTCCACCACCACGGCGCCACCGATACCCACATTCGCGGTCACGTACAGGAATGACGGCGGCACGTCACCCGCCAGCTCCGCCACCGCTGCCAGCTTGGCATTGTTCGCCACCACCACTGGCTTCGGATCTAGCCCCAGCAGCGGCACCGGGTCGATGCCCTGCCAACCCAGATTCGGCGCCACCCGCAGCAGCCCGGTTCCCGAATCGACCAGGCCGGGCAGAGCCAGCCGGGCGCCCGCCACCCGCATCTCGTCGCGCTCACAGCTCTCGATAAGCGACGCCGCCAGACGGCCAAGTTCCGTCAGCAGCGCCACCGCGTCGGAGTTGTGGAACTGCCCGCGCACCACCTTTTCCTCGACTACCGCGCCGGTCAGATCCAACACGGTCGCGCCCAGGTAATCGATGTTCACCTCCAGGCCAATGCCCACCACTGTGCGCGGGGCAGGTACCAGTGGCACCGCCGGGCGTCCGGCTCGCGCTGCGGCCACCGGTTCTAGCTCGGTGAGCAGCCCGCCGGCCACCAGACGATCTACCAGCGTGGACACTGTCGCGCGCGCCAAACCAGTCATGGCTGCCACATCGGCGCGAGAGAGTGGAGCGGGCGAATCGAACACCGCGCGGGCCACCAATTCCAGGTTACGTTCCCGCAAACTGTGTTGGCGCGCGGCAACATGCGACGTCGGCGAGTGCGAGTCAGTGAACACTCCTTGACTCTAGCCGAAAAACCAGCAATAGTTCATCCGTACAACAAATCCTCGGGCAGCGCCACGTTGCCCGGCTCAACTCGATGAGGAGATTCCCCTTCATGAGCGACATCAAGTACGCGTTTGGCCTCTGGACAACCGGCTGGCAGGGCGCCGACCCGTTTGGCCCGGTTACCCGCCCCGCCCTTGACCCGGTGGAGAACATTCGCAAGCTGGCTGAACTCGGCGCGCACGCCTTCACCTTCCACGACAACGATGTGTTCCCCATTAACGCAACGCCAGCCGAGCGCGCTGCCGCCGTTGATCGCATCAAGGCCGCTTCGGCCGAAACGGGCATGATTTGCGAGATGGTGACCACCGACACCTTCCAGCACCCAATTTTCAAGGCTGGCGCCTTCACCTCCAACGACCGTGACATCCGCCGCTACGGCTTGCGCAAGGTTCTTAAGCAGGTTGATCTCGGTGCCGAGCTGGGTGCCACCACCTTTGTTATGTGGGGTGGCCGCGAGGGCGTCGAGTATGCCAACAGCAAAGATCTGGGCACCGCCCACGCCCGCTACGCCGAGGGCATCGACACCGTCGCCGCCTACATAAAGGCCAAGGGTTACAACATGCGCGTGGCGCTGGAACCGAAGCCGAATGAGCCGCGCGGCGACATCTTCCTACCCACCATCGGCCACGCCATCGCGCTGATTGACACCCTGGACAACGGTGACATCGTCGGCGTGAACCCGGAGACGGGTCACGAGCAGATGGCCGGCCTGAACTACACCCACGGCCTGGCCCTGGCCATGTACGTGAACAAGCTGTTCCACATCGACCTCAACGGCCAGAACGGCCCGAAGTACGACCAGGATCTTGTGTTCGGTCACGGCAACCTGCTCGACGCCTTCTTCACCGTTGACCTGCTGGAGAATGGTTCGCCGAACGGCACCATCGCCCCATATCAGGGCTACCGTCACTTCGACTACAAGCCTTCGCGCACCGAGGGTGTAGACGGCGTATGGGAGTCGGCTGCTGCCAATATGAAGACCTACTCCCTGCTGGCCGAGAAATCGAAGGCGTACCGTGCCTGCTCCGACGTGCAGGCCGCGTTCGCTAAGGCTGGGCTGCTCGACACCTCCACCACGATGGACGCGGGTGAGACCTTCGAGTCGTTCCTGGCTGGAGAAGACCCCTGCATCGACACCCTGGGTGAGCGGCACGAGGGTCTGGTGCACCTGCACCAGCTCGCGCTAAACCACCTCATCGGCTGATAGCCAAAACGTTGAGCGGGCCTCGTCATCGCCAGATGACAAGGCCCGCTCGCCCATCTCCCCACCTCATCCCCCCACCCCTCATCTCCACCCCCCACCCCTCATCCCCCCCCCACCTCATCTCCACCCCCCATCGTTGAGGTCGGTCGTTTGCGTCGAAGTCGGTAACTCGAGTTACCGATCTCAACGCAAACTACCGATCTCGATGAACAACCTTCTATTTCTAAGGAGCAAGCCGTGGCACTTGTTGCAGGTATCGACACTTCGACACAGTCCTGCAAGATCGTCGTTCGTGACGCCGAAACTGGGGCGCTGGTGCGCTCCGGGGCCGCCAAGCATCCCGACGGCACTTCCGTTAACCCCAAACACTGGTGGGCTGCTTTCCGTGAGGCCGCTGCGGCCGCGCATGGCCTGGCCGACGTCGCAGCATTATCCGTCGGCGGGCAGCAGCACGGCATGGTCGCCCTCGATGCGGATGGCAATGTGGTGCGCGACGCCCTGCTGTGGAATGACACCCGCTCCGCTCAGGCCGCCGAAGACCTCATTCACGAGCTGGGTGACGGCAACCGCGCCGCGGGCGCGCAGGCGTGGGCCGACGCGGTTGGTTCCGTACTCGTCGCCTCTCTGACCATCACCAAGCTGCGCTGGCTACGCGATGCCGAGCCGGAGAATGCCACGCGCGTCGCCGCCGTGGCCCTCCCCCACGACTGGCTGGCCTGGCGCATCGCCGGATACGGCCCGGCCGATGACGAGACTGCGCCGCTTGGCCCGCAGCTGGACAAGCTGTTCACCGATAAATCCGATGCATCGGGCACCGGCTACTACGACGCCGAGGCGAACGGAGGCGAGGGTGCATACCGCCTCGACCTGCTGAAGCTGGCCTTTGGCCGTGACGATGTGATCCTGCCGCGCGTGATTGGTGCCACCGAGGCGGGTGCCGTCGCACATCCTGCCGTCGCGGGTGATGGCTCCTGCCTGATCGGTCCCGGCGCGGGCGATAACGCAGGCGCGGCTATCGGTCTGGGTAT
>WQZL01000168.1 GCA_009780755.1 Promicromonosporaceae bacterium
ACCGCCCCACCCGCCCCGGCGTCGCCGTTCGCGAACATCATGTACTACGAGCCGCGCATCGCCGGGAACACCGGCTCGGCCATTCGCCTAGCCGCCGTGACGGGCGCCCGCCTGCACCTGGTGGAGCCGCTGGGCTTTGATCTGGCAGAGTCGAAGCTGCGTCGGGCCGGTCTGGACTATCACGATCTGGCCGTGCTGTCGGTGCACGAAAACTTTGCGGCGGCTCTGGCCGCGCTGCCCGACTCTCGCGTCTTCGCCTTTGAGGTGAATGCGACCGTGCCCTATACGGATATTGAATACGCCCCCGGCGATGTGCTGCTTTTCGGACCGGAGCCGAGCGCATTGCCCAAGGAGGTGATGGCCCACCCGCGTGTCACCGAACGGGTGCGCTTACCCATGCTGCCCGGCCGCCGCTCGCTCAACCTCACCAACGCCGCCGCGATTGCCACCTACGAAGCCTGGCGGCAACAAGGCTTCCCCGGCGCCTGACGGGATTCCAAGGAAACTGTCTATCCACAGGGTGATCTGACCGGGCTGTATCCACAGGCAACGGGCTGCGATCCTCCTGCCCTCGGCGGCGACATGCATGATCGTCTTATGAACGTACTTGCCACCCTCCCGGCGCCGCCTTACCATCGAGTAAGGAGGTGTCCCATGCCAGATGCGACCATGACCAGTAAGGGTCAGGTAACCGTGCCCAAGGAGGTCCGCGACGATCTCGGCCTGGTCACCGGATCAAAGATCGTCTTCGTGAGGACCGATGAAGGCGCTTACCTACTCGAACCCGCCCGCATCTCGATCAAGGATTTAGCCGGGTGCCTGAATTATGACGGGCCACCAATGACTATCGAAGACATGCAAGAGGGCATCATTGCCGGAGCCTGCGCCTCGGCTGGGTTTGAATACACGCCGAAGTACAGTTGGGAGCAGGAGCAATGATCGCCATCGACACCAATGTTCTGGTCAGACACCTTGTTAGAGATGATGCCGATCAAGCTGAGCGCGCAGACGCATTCTTAAGGTCACTGACGGCGGAGAGACCCGGCTTCATCACGACGGTTGTGTGGGCAGAGGTCTATTGGGCGCTTACCCAGCCTTATCGGCTTAACCGCCGCCAAGTTGCTGAGTCGCTGCGTGACATGTTGCAATCTGTGGAGATTCACTCAGAACACCCGAGTCTAGTCGCGGAAGCCTTGGCCGCGGCCATTACCAAGGGCGCCGATTTTGCCGACGCCCTGATCGGCGCCGCCGCCCGCCGCGCCCGCTGTACGGAGGTAGTCACCTTCGATAAGCAGGCCGCCAAAATCCTTAACTGGCGGGAGCTATAGGCTAGCTAGCCACTTGCGGGGGGCCAATGTGGGCGACGCGGACGGTGGCAATGGTCACGGCGGTTGCGATGGCACCCGGCAGGGCGACACAAAGTCCCGATGGATCACATCAAGGGTGGTCAGCCCCACAAACCAGCAGACCGAAACCACCACAGATCACCTGCCGGTTCCATCCACGGCGTGCGGCTCGATGGCGGCGACCTCCTCGGCGGTCAGCGGCGGGGTGGCGAGGGCACCCACCGTGTCCACCAGCTGGGCCACAGACGACGCGCCAATCAGCGCGGATGTCACGCGTTCGTCGCGCAGCACCCAGGAGATGGCCAGTTGCGCGAGAGTCTGCCCGCGCCCGACGGCAATCTCGTTCAGCGCCCGTACCCGGCTTAGGTAGGTCTCGGAGATGTTCGCCGCAGAAAGGAAGGGCGAATCTGGCCGTCCCGCCCGCGAGCCGACCGGAACCCCATCAAGGTATCGGTTGGTCAGCAGTCCCTGTTGCAGCGGGGAGTACACGATGCCGCCAATGCCCAGGTCGCCAAGCACGTCGAGCAGCGTCTCGGTCTGCTGCCCATCGTAGGCATCGGCGTTGCAGCGCTCGATGTGCCGGGAGAACATCGAATAGTTGGGCTGGTGGATCAGCAGCGGCACGCCCAGGTCATCCAAGATTGCGGCGGCTTCGCGGGTGCGGGCGGCCGAATAGTTGGAGACGCCGACGTACAACGCCTTGCCGGAGTGTACGGCGGTGGCGAGCGCCCCCATCGTCTCCTCTAGCGGGGTGGCCGGGTCGGGACGGTGGGAGTAGAAGATATCCACGTAGTCCAGACTCATCCGCTCCAGCGAGGCGTCGAGGCTGCTCAGCAGGTATTTGCGGGAGCCGTGATCGCCGTAGGGGCCGGGCAGCATGTCATATCCGGCCTTCGAGGAGACGATTAGCTCATCGCGGTAGGGCGCAAGATCCTTGACCATGAGGCGGCCAAAGTTCTCCTCCGCCGAGCCATACGGCGGACCATAGTTGTTGGCTAGATCGAAGTGCGTGATGCCGAGGTCGAAGGCGCGACAGGCCACATCGCGCTGGGTGGAAAACGGTGTGGTGTCGCCGAAGTTGTGCCACAGCCCAAGGCTCAAGGCGGGCAGGTCTATCCCAGAGCGGCCGGTGCGGCGGTAGGTCATGGACTGGTAGCGGGCCTCATCAGCGAGGTAGCGCGGTGCGATTGGCATGACCCTAGACTACTCGGCGACCTCCGAGGCGAGGCCAGCTTCTTCGTAGAAACCCCAGATGTGGTTGTGGGCTAGCTGACTGGCCGTCACCGCGTCACCGGTGGCCACCGCGTCGAGGATGGCGCGATGCTCGCCACAGAGGCGACGGCTGGCGGCGGACCAGGAGGGCAGGCGTTCGGCGCCGAGTACGATGTAGTCACCGACGGCAGCGCGCAGGCCACCCAACACGGCCTCGGTTAGTTGGTTATCGGCGAGTTTCACCAGCCCCATGTGAAATGCGGCGTCGTGGGCCACGAACTCCGATGGCGTCGGATGGCTGGCCTCAAGATCGTCGAGCATCGCGTACAGGCCGGAAAAGTCAGTTCCGTCTTCGCAGCGCTGCGCGGCCTGGCCCGTGGCCCACACCTCCAGCACGGCGCGGGTTGCCACCACGTCACGCACCGGCAGCGTGCCCGATGCAATATGCAGGCGCACAGCCGCGCCCAGGCCGACGGCGGGGCGGTCGATGATGGCCGCGCCAGCGTCTGGGCCGGAGCCGACGGCGGTGCGGACGATGCCCATAGCCTCCAGCACGCGGATAGCCTCGCGTACGGAGGGGCGAGAGACGCCCATCTGTTCGGCCAGCGCCCGCTCGCCGGGCAGTCGATCTCCTAAAGACCACTTGCCAGAGCGCAAGTTTTCCTCAATCTGGCCCAAGACTCGCTCATGAGTGCGCACCTCGCCAGTCTACGTCCGCCATCAACCCCGTCCAGTAACGTCATCGGTCCAGGAAAAAATGCGCGAATGGCCCTTTTGGTCTGAAGCTGGGCAAATATGGCGCAGAATAGGGGTCGTGGATGAACTACCCGAAGGTGTGCCGAGCCAGATCAGCTCCGACCCGCGAGTGCGAATTATCTTGCTGACTGGTCCCTCTGGTTCTGGTAAAACACACCTGACTCGCCGCCTGGGTCTGCCCGTGGTCACTCTTGACGACTTCTACTTCAACGACACCCATCCTGACCTGCCGCGCCGCTTTGGCATCATCGACTGGGATGATGTGAGTTCCTGGGATGCCGACGGCGCCACCGCCGCGCTGTGTGAGTTAGCCGCCACTGGCCGGGCCGAGATTCCGATCTATCACATCCCCACCAACACCCGCACCGGGCAGATGGTGGTCGATGCCGGATCATCTCCGGTGGTCATTGCCGAGGGCATCTTCGCCGCCTACCTGGTGGAGCCGCTGCGCCAGGCCGGGGTGCTGGCCGATGCGATCTGCGTGGCTCGCCCCGCGCTGGTCACGTTCTGGTTCCGTCTGCTGCGCGATCTGGCCGAAAGCCGTAAGCCACCGCTGACGCTGATCCGCCGCGGTTTTGCCCTGATGCGCGGGGAGCCGGAGCTGCGCCGCAAGTGGGAGAAGCTGGGCTGCCGCCCGCTGCCCATCTCGGATGCCGACACCGCGATCTCTACTCTCGCCCACAGCTACGGCATCTGCTCAAACCAGACCGCCCCTTAGCTCAACTACCGTTTTTCGTCATTCTGCGCGCAAGGAGCGTAGCGACTGAAGTCGCAGAACCTAGAGTTAACGATTCCTGCCGTGACGAAACCACTTCCCTTTGCGGCTAGTAGTTGGCCGCGTCCCAAACTCCGAGAAGGTATTGGACGCCGAGGGCACGGTCGTAGAGGCCATAGCCGGGGCGGGGGGTGTTGCCCCGGTTTTCATCCCAGAGATGACGGCCATGATCGGGGCGGATGTACCCGGTGTACCCGGCGTCGGCATAAGCCTTCATGATGCCTACCGTGTCAATGGAACCCTCGCTGGCGCGGTGGCCTACCTCGATGAAGTCACCGTTGGGGAAGTGCAAAATGTTACGAACGTGGGAGAAGTGGATGCGGTCGGCAAACGTGCGCACGGCGTCTACGGGATCGGAGTCCGGGTTCGAGCCAAACGACCCCAGGCAAAGGGTCAAGCCGTTGTAGGGGGAGTCGTTCAGCGAGAGTACGCGGGCGAGGTCTTCCTTGCGGGAGACGACGCGGGGCCAGCCGAAGATGTCGAAGGCTGGGTCATCCGGGTGTACGCCCAGCTTCACGTCGAACTTCTCGCACACCGGGATCACCGCGTCCAGGAAGTGCTTGTAGTTCGCATACATGTCCTCCCGGCTCACCCCGACATACGCCTCCTTCAGCTCCTGGAACGAGGCGAGACGTTCCGGTTCCCAGCCCGGCAGCGTCATCCCGCCGTCGTCGAGGTTCATGCTGGCGATCAGGCTCTCGGGCGTCAACGTGTCAACGACGGCCTTCTCATAGAACAACGCGGTTGACCCATCGGGCAGCGGGTGGAACATGTCGGTGCGCAGCCAGTCGAACACGGGCATGAAGTTGTAGCAAATCACCCGCACCCCGGCCCGGCCCAGCCGCTCAATACACAGCTTGTAGTTGGCAATGGCCTCGTCACGAGAGACGCCGAGCACATCCTTGCCCAGCTTTATGGACTCATGCACGTTAACCGACTCGACCACATCGGCCCGCAGACGCTTCGTGATGCCTCTAGCCTCATGTTCGGGCGTCAGCCCTTCAATGAGCGCGATCTCAGCGGTGATCTCGGCCTCGGTCCACTCCTGACCGGCCTGCTTATGATGCAACGACCACACGATGGTCTCCACACCCGGAATCTGCCGAATGTC
>WQZL01000169.1 GCA_009780755.1 Promicromonosporaceae bacterium
CTCCGATCTCGGTGAACACGATGCCGCCCTAGCCGTCCTTGACCGGATTCCGCCGCAGACCGGCGACCGCGCCGTGCGCATCCTCGCGGCCCGAGCCACCGCGCTAGAGGCGGCCGGACGCAACGCCGAGGCCGTCAAGCTGCTTGCGGGCATAGATGCAGAGACCCTGGAGCGGGTCACCGGTAACCTAATCCCCGACGAAGATATTGTCGTCTTCGACACCTTCGATGAGGAAGCCGACATCGAGCAGACGGCAATCGAGGCCGCAGATGGAGAAGCCGAATGAGTACAACCAACAATGCGGGTTTGCTGGGCAGCGACATTCCATTAGCCGAGGCATACGACCTCGCGCTGGTCGATCTCGACGGCGTCACCTACAAGGGGCACCTGCCCATAGACCACGCAGCCCCCAGCCTAACCAGCGCGCGCGCGCTTGGCCAACGTCTGATCTTCGTCACTAACAATGCCTCCCGCACCCCCGAGGAGGTGGCCCAGCAGCTCACCAAGCTTGACATTCCTTCCAACGGCGATGACGTGATGACTGCCGCTCAGGCGTGCGCCGCGTTGCTCGGCACCAGGCTCGCTCCGAGGGCCAAGGTACTCGTCATCGGCGGCGATGGGCTGCTCGCGGCTGTTCGCGAGGCCGGATTTGAGATTGTGGCCAGCGCCGAAGACCAGCCCGAGGCAGTGGCGCAGGGCTTCGCTCCCACCCTTACTTGGGAACACCTGGCGGAAGCCGCTTACGCGGTCAGCGCCGGGGCTTGGCATGTAGCCTCCAATGGCGACCTCTCGCTGCCCACCGCTCGCGGTTACGCTCCCGGCAATGGGGCATTGGTCGCAGCGGTGGCAGCAGCCACCGGCGTCAAGCCGGTTAGCGCCGGCAAACCCGCACCAACCATGTACCAGCTAGCCGCCGCTCGCATCGGCGCCAAGAATCCGCTCGTTGTGGGTGACCGGCTCGATACCGACCTAGGCGGCGCCCGTGCCGCCGGTTATCCGGGATTACACGTACTCACCGGAGTTTCCTTGGCCCGCGACGCGGTTTTAGCCGAGCCGTGGTTCCGGCCAAACTACATCGGCGCCGACCTGCGGGCACTGACCTCACCGCACCCGGCGCCGATACAGCTGAGCGAGGGCTGGTGGGAATGTAACGGGCGAGCCGCCCGTGTTGTAGACGAAGGGCTACAGCTCGATGGCAGCGGCCCCACCGGCATAGATGCGGTGCGGGCGGCCTGTGCGGCGGCCTGGGCGGCGGTCGATGAAGCGCCCCAGGCGATGCTCGATCCGGGCACCATCCCGGAGTTCACTTTCGGGAAGGCGGGGAATGATGCCTGAAGAAACAAACCTCGAACTACTTGACGATCTAGCCGAGCTGCCAACCGCCGAACATGTGGCCCGGTTCGAGGCCATACACGAGGCGCTAAGTGCCCGCCTAACCGGTGACGCATCGCCGTGATGCTTCGAGTCGATGCCGAACTGGTGCGCCGCGATTTGGCCAGGTCGCGAGCGCACGCGGCCGAGCTGGTGCGGGCGGGCCGGGTGTGCATCGGCGGCAAACCGGTGATTAAACCATCGACGCCCATAACACCGGCGACGCCGCTCCAAGTTCGCCAAGATCCAAGCGAGGAGGGTTATGCCTCGCGAGCGGCGTTGAAACTCGTCGGCGCGTTAGCTGAACTGACCGCAACCGGTTCCGAGTTCCCCTCTCGCATCAAGGGCGCCACCTGCCTTGATCTGGGCGCCTCCACCGGTGGTTTCACCGATGTGCTGCTGCGACGTGGTGCCGCACGCGTGGTGGCGCTCGATGTGGGACACGACCAGCTCCTGCCCCGTCTGCGAACAGATGAGCGCGTCACGGTGATCGAAGGGGCAAACGCCCGGGAGCTTACCGCGGAGATGATCGGCTGCCCCCCCGATCTGGTGGTGGGAGACCTTTCCTTCATCTCGCTTACGCTCGTGTTGCCCGCATTGGCTCAGACGATGCAGGCGGGTGCCCTAGCCCTGCTGCTGGTGAAACCGCAGTTTGAGGTAGGTCGGGATCGTCTCGGAGCTGGGGGTGTTGTGCGCGATCCCGTCTTACACCGACTGGCCATCGATACGGTGATCGCGGCGGGTGCAGCAGCTGGGATGCGGGCGCAGCAGGTAATCCCCAGCCCATTGCCTGGCCATAGAGGGAATCAGGAGTTCTTCGTGACCTTCGAGCGAGAAGTCGATGTGACGGGAGAGTCCAGATGAGCAAGAGACGAGTTCTAGTAGTCACCCACGATAAGTGGCCACAGGCTATGGCAGCCTCGCGGGAGGCCGTGACCGAACTCGAACGGGCCGGGTTCGCGGTCTCTCACCACGATGACGCGCTGGCCGAGCGTTTCGGCGATGCAGACACCGTGGTCCGACTCGACGAGGCCGTGGGAGAGTGCGAAGTGGTGGTGGTTCTCGGCGGTGACGGCACCATCTTGCGGGCCGCCGAACTCACCCACGGCACCCAAGTGCCGATTCTTGGCGTCAACCTCGGCCACGTTGGCTTCCTCGCCGAATCAGAGCGGGAGGAGCTGAGCGAGGCGGTGCAGCGAGTCGTAGAACGGGACTACACGGTCGAGGAACGTGCCGTCGTTTCCGTGACAGTGACCCGCCCTAATAGTCCCGAACCGCTGAGCGGCTGGGCGTTGAACGAGGCCACCATCGAAAAAAGGCCGCGGCAACGGCTCATAGAGGTGGGTATCGAGGTGAACCGTCGCCCCCTGTCAAGCTTCGGCTGTGACGGCATCATCATGGCAACCGCAACAGGGTCCACCGCTCATGCCTTCTCGGCTGGCGGCCCCGTGCTTTGGCCCGATGTGGAGGGGGTGCTGGTGGTGCCGCTGGCCGCTCACGCGCTGTTCGCCCGCCCGCTGGTAGTGGGGCCAACATCTGCGGTACGGGTAACCGTGCTGGAGCGGTCGCCGCTGCCGGCCGTGTTGACCTGCGATGGGCGACGCACCATCGACCTGCCGGTTGGCTCGACCGTGGAGGTGCGCCCATCGGCGCAGCCGCTGCTATTTGCTCGGCTAACAACTGCGCCATTTACCGACCGGCTTGTCTCTAAGTTCTCCTTGCCGGTGCGGGGATGGCGGCAGGCCGCCGCCGAGGCAGGAGAGTGACGTGCTAGAAGAGCTATCGATCCAGAACCTCGGGGTGATCCGTGACGCCGCAGTGACCTTGGCTGAGGGGCTGACCGTCGTCACCGGAGAAACCGGGGCGGGCAAGACTATGGTGCTTACCGGGCTTGGCCTACTGATGGGGGCCAAGGCCGATCCGGCGGTGATCCGCGCCGGAGCTTCACAGGCCGTCGCCGAGGGCCGGTGGCGAGTTGCTGATACCGCCTCCGTTGCCGAACGGGTGCGGGATGCGGGCGGGGAAATCGATGAGGACGGCACCGTGTTGGTGTTGCGCACCGTAGCGCCCAGCCGGTCGCGGGCGCACCTGGGCGGACGCAGCGTCCCGGCTGCCGTGCTGGGGCAGATCGCCGACGAGCTGGTGACGGTGCACGGCCAATCCGATCAGTTGCGGCTGCGGGCGCCCGCAAAACAGCGGGAGGCGCTGGATGCCTTCGCCGGGGCCGAACATCAGGTGACGTTGGGGCGATACCGCCAGGCATGGGGGCAGCGGGGGGCGCTGGCCGTCGAGATCGCAGACTTAACAACCCGCGCCACCGAGCGTGCCCGCGAGGCCGAGCTGCTACGCCTGGGCCTGGCCGAAGTGGAGCGAGTAGACCCCAAACCGGGGGAGGACGCGGAGCTGACGGCCCTGACGGTCCGGCTCGGCAATGTTGAGGGGCTGCGACTACAGGCCGCCGAGGCATACGAGGCGCTCGCCGGTGAGGAGGGCATCGCCTCGGCGGTGGTTCAGCTAACGAAGGCGCAGCGGACGCTAGAAATGGCGGCGGATGATGCAGCGCTAACCGAGCTGCGCAGCCGGGTGGCTGAGGTGGGGTACCTGACGACAGACATTGCCACCGATCTGGCCGTCTACCTGAGCGATTTACAAGCCGATCCGGCCGAACTGGAGCGGGCGCACGAGCGGCTGGCCGCGTTGCGCGGGTTGACCCGTTCTTACGGGCAAACCATCGATGAGGTGCTGGGCTGGGCCTCTGAGGCCGGGTTGCGCCTGCTCGACCTAGACGACGGTGGGGAGCGGCTGCGGGATCTGCAACGCCAAATCGAACATTTGGATGACGAAATCGACCAATTGGCCGCCACCATAACCGCCACTCGCCTTGCGGCCGGGCGGCGGTTAGGCGAGGCGGTAACCGTGGAACTGGCCGGACTCGCCATGACCGGCGCCCGGCTAGAAGTAGAGGTGAGCGCGGCCGAGCCGGGACCATCCGGGAGCGACGCCATCGCCTTCCTGCTGGTGCCTCACCCGGATGCCCCGCCCCGCCCGTTGGGCAAGGGCGCCTCTGGCGGTGAACTTTCCCGCGTCATGCTCGCCATCGAAGTGGTTTTGGCAATGACGGCAGATGACACGACCGATGTGCTTCCTACCTTCGTTTTCGATGAGGTGGATGCCGGTGTCGGCGGCAAGGCGGCGGTCGAGGTGGGTCGGCGGCTTGCCCGCTTGGCGCAGACCACGCAGGTAATCGTTGTCACCCACTTGGCGCAGGTGGCCGCCTTCGCCGACACGCAACTGGTGGTGACCAAGGCAGCAGGCGAGACCGGCACCGTGACCGGCGTTGCCGCAGTGACCGGTGACGAACGCGTCCGCGAGCTAGCCCGAATGCTCTCCGGGGCAGAGGATTCCGAGGCCGCACTGCGACATGCGACAGAGCTGTTAGAAACCTCCCAGCAACCGCATACCCGATGCCCTAAACGTCTCGCTAGCCCTTGATAATGAATTTCTTGGGGCCTCTCGCCGCGTCGGGGTACCACAGGGGCGCGAGAAGCGGCTAGAGTGAAGTTCCGTGGCCGATCTGCACCGACAGTCAACCCGCTTCCCCAGCCGCCCTGGCGCTACGCACGTCACGCGGCACATGTTCGTGACGGGGGGGGTGGTCTCCTCGCTCGGCAAGGGGCTAACCGCGTCGTCGCTGGGGCGCCTGTTGCGCTCCCGAGGCTTGCGGGTCACGATGCAGAAGCTCGACCCGTACCTCAACGTCGATCCGGGCACCATGAACCCCTTCCAACATGGCGAGGTGTTCGCGACGGAGGACGGCGCCGAGAC
>WQZL01000170.1 GCA_009780755.1 Promicromonosporaceae bacterium
GGTGACACTAACAAACTCAAACCGACCACCGGGAAGATGGTTAGCAATCGAGGTGCGTGAGGAAAGCGCCCGCTGCTGGTTACCGTCATTACGCACGGTGATGGTGTGCGTAGTAGTCGCTCCCGGCTGCACCACCCGCGGCGCAGCCGTCTGAGTACAAGTAGGCGGCGGTGGTGGAGGCACGGGCGGAGCCGTGGTCTCATTGGTGGCAGCGCAGGTGTTTCCACCAGGAGTCAACGTAGTAGTGGCCGTGACTGTAGCCACGCCCGTAGATGGATTTGCCGCACGTAGGCGGTAGGTGATGGTAGCTCGCGCGCCAGGAGCGAGCGTGCCATTCCAGCTAATATTGTCACTCGAACGGGTAGCAGTACCTACCGACGCCGTAACATCCACGAAAACGAAACGGCCACTAGCCAAGTGGCTAGCAATGTTAGTCACCGAGGAAAGCGCCCGCTGCTGATTACCCGTATTAGTAACCGTCAAGGTATGTGTAGTAGTCGCCCCAGGCTGAATTACCCGAGCATTAGCCGTCTTGGTGCATGTTGGATTTGGCGGTAGCGCTTGAACCTCGTTTACCACACTACAAGTACCGCCGCCAGGTGCAGCAACCGTGGCTGTGGTGGTGAATGAAGCATTGTTCGGCGCAGCAACAGCGCGAATCCGGTAAGTAATAGTCGCGGTCTGCCCGGCGTTTAGCGTGCCAGCCCAGGTGAGAGTGCTGTTGGCAGCCGACCAGGTGACGTTGCCACGGTTAGCAGAGTGAGAGTTCGCCACGAATGTGGTACGGCCAGCTTGCAGAGCCGGGCCAAGATTCACAGTCGTAGTCATCGAGCGCGAAAAGTTTCCGTCATTGCGAACGGTCACGGTGTGCGTGCGCTCGGTGCCAGGCTGGATGATACGCGGCGCGCCAGACATGGTGCAGGAGCCAGCGGAGCGAACGGTGACGCTGCTCGAGGTGGTGATGGGGTTTGTCCACTCGTTTATCCAACGCTCATCACCCCACATTTCGGTGGCAGTGGGACGACTGGTGGCAGTGGTGCCAGCGCCAGCCGAAGTGTTGGTGCCGGTGTTCCGACCCCAGCGGTGTACGCCAACGCCCGAGGCGACGTTGGTGCCAGAAACGTTGGCCGAGGACGGGATTCTTCCGCCACAAACATGCAGGGTGCGGCCATCTTCCGAACAGCGGGTGGGGTTGTATGGCTCGCCCCAGTTGATCCGGGTGCTGTTGGCATTACGGCCATTCAGGGCGCGAACCTCAATGCCGCGCTCGCGATACTCCACATCGTTAGAGATGAAGTGAACTCGACCGGAAGACAAGGTCGCGTTGATGGTCACCGAGGTGGTAAGCGCTACCCGAGTACCCCCGCCGTTGTTGCCGTTCCAGGCAACGCGATGTGTGCCTGGGGCAACATTGCGCAGGGTAAACGTGCGTCCGGACACGGTAACGGTGACGTCACCGCGCTGGGCGGTGGTTCGCACCACGATGGTGCCCCCGTAGTGGGTGGCGTTGCCACCGTGCTCGTAAGTGACCGTGACGGTCGGATTCGCCTGCGTTGGGTTCACCCAGGTCTGAGCTGTTCGCTGATCGAACCAGCGGGCCGTCGTCGGCATTCTCGAGGCAGGCTGATCGAAGAAGATGCGGAACCTTGTAGTGGAACAGCCATCTCTGGTGACAGAATACTGTCGGCCGTTCGGGTTTAACCGACCATCATTTCGCCACACCGATCGGAACGTCGGCGTACAGTTGCGGTGAACGCCCAGGCCACTGGCTCGGAAGGACGAGTGGATACCGTTGTACTGCCGCTGGGTTACCTGGAACTGAAGTCCCTCGTTGGACAGGATGTAGTGCCGCTGATCCCAGCGAAGGTGCCGACCGCTCGACGCCCACGGGAGGGAGCGCTGCGCGGTAAGGCCGTGTGAGGTCTGTCCGTAGAACGACTCGGTCCACACCTGTCCCAGACGATGAGTGCCTCCGGGCGTGCGGATAGAAATGTCCCATCGATTGGGGTTCCAACCGTAGGAGCCGTTGATACCGGTACGCGGGTTTTGGTTGCGGTCCAACAAGATGGTGCGAATACGCCAGACACCGGCGGTCGAACTCCGTAGCCCCAGCCGCTGCAGCGGATGATCGGTACCGAAACGACCGTTGGCATCGGCGTTCGCCCCCGTGGCCGGCTGCCCAGCCGTCGCGCCCCGGCCCTTGCGTACGGTGGTTACCACCCCCGTTGGGCTGGTGATCTCAAGGCGGACATACTCGACGCCCCAACCGTGGGCGGCAACCCACTGGTTGGTGATAAAACGAACATCGAGCTGGTCGCAGGCAGCGACATACGCATAGAAAGTATTTTGGTGATTACCTGGCCCCGCACCCATCCCATCGTTGCGCGATGTCGTGGCACTGGTGGTGCCGTTGCTCCAAGTTGGAACGGGACGGATCGGCTGGGTAC
This sequence comes from Promicromonosporaceae bacterium, assembly GCA_009780755.1. Taxonomy (GTDB): domain Bacteria; phylum Actinomycetota; class Actinomycetes; order Actinomycetales; family Cellulomonadaceae; genus Xylanimonas. The sequence continues at coordinate 2,448 of WQZL01000170.1, forward strand.
AAGCATTGAACGGGTCGATAGCCGCAGCGAAGGCTGCAAAGTCTTCGCCGAAGTTGATGCCACCGTCCCAGGCATCACCATCCCACAAGTCCTCACCCCAGCTATCGTCGATCCAGTGATCGGCGTCCTCAAACTCGTCAATGTCGAAAGTGGGTCCGCGCGGTGTGGCATCTGCGCCGGGGGGTGTGCTGTCAAAGATGACGGGGTTACCGTCCTGATCTACCTCGTAGGCGACTCCATCTGACCCAATTTGCCAGAAGGTCTCATCATCAGGAACATCATCGCTCCCATCACCCTCGCCGCCGAAAGCGGTGAAGTCAATCGCGGTGTCGTGATCCCCCTCGACCACGATGCCATCAGCATCACCTTCGACCTGAGTATTGGGGGTGTAAGTGTCGGTGGCAACTCTTACGGGTCAGAACTTGATCGCTCTGACCTGGAGTTTCTCTCCGAGAACTCAGAGGGAGAAGTGGCCACCCTCTGTTGCGGGGTCCGCGTGAGCAGTACCGCCCAGCAGCGAAGTGGTCAGGGCAGTGGTTAAAAGAGCCGCCAGCACACCACGACGGCGGCGCTGCTGCTCCTTGCTTACTAGAACGAACTGCTCGCTCACGATTGTTTCTCCTCTTGCCTATGGGGATAAGGCGATCGGTTCCTGCCACCTAGTCGAAGGCGACAGACTTGCTGAAGTCCATGACACGTACCTCCGCCCCTCCCACAGCTTTTGGTCAGTCCAGATTTGCCGTGGTGGGCAACAGACAAATGTCGTCCATGTCATCTAACCCCCCGACAACAGAGACGATGACAAAATTACGTGAAAGTACGTACTAATGGTCGTGTTACCCGCAATGTCGTCGCGTTCACGCGCCCATTCGGCGCGCAAAGCGCGTCAGCTCGTCGCTAAACGGTCTTTTCTGCCCGGCTCTCTGTGCCCAGATGAATAACCTGCTACCTAAAATCACCCACTCCCGGTCAAACTTGTTCAACCTGCCCACGCCCCACCGACAAATCAAACACACAAACAGCACAACATTTAGGAGAAGGCAGAGGGGCAGAGGGCTGCGAGGGGGCAGGTGGCGCAGGCGGGACGACGGGCGTGGCAGATGCGGCGACCGTGCCAGATCATCCGGTGGCTCAGCTCAGTCCACTCCGACTTGGGGAATAGCGCGCCCACCTCAGCCTCCACCGTTACCGGGTCTTCGGACGCTGTCCAGCCAAAACGCCTGGACAGCCTGCCGAAATGTGTGTCCACCGTGATGCCCGGCACTCCGAAGGCGTTGCCCAGCACCACGTTCGCGGTTTTGCGCCCGACGCCGGGCAGCGTGACCAGTTCGGGCAGCGTGCGCGGCACCTGGCCATCGAACCGTGTCACCAGCGCCTGCCCCAACCCGATCAACGAGCGGGTCTTGGCCCGGAAGAACCCGAGTGAGCGCAGGATCGCCTCTAGGTCATCGGGGGTGGCCGCCGCGTAGTCGGCTGCCGTCCGGTATCGCGCAAACAGCTCGGGGGTGGTTTGGTTTACGCGCACATCGGTGGTTTGTGCGCTGAGTACCGTGGCTACCAGCAGTTCCAGCGGCGAGGAGAAGTCCAGCTCGCAGTGGGCGTCCGGGTAGGTCTGCGCCAAAATGCGGCCGATCCTCCGGGCACGCCGCACCAGCGCCAGGCGACTTTCGGAAAACGAAGGCGACATCGCTCTAGCGTAGCGACGGGTGTGTGCGGCAGACTAGGCGCGTGGACAAAAACGTCGTCCTTTCCAGTCCCCTATTCGCTGGCATCTCCTCTGGTGAGGCCAAGGCCCTGTTGGAAACCGTGCCGCAACTTACGTTGCGGCGCGGCAAAACGCTCTATCGCGAGGGTGAGCCAGGTGACCGGCTCTACGTGATCGCTGAGGGCAAGATCAAGCTGGGAAACCGCTCGAACGACCGGGAAAGTCTGCTGGCCGTACTCGGCCCCGGCGACCTGTTCGGTGAGCTGTCGCTCTTCGATCCCGGCCCGCGCGGTGCGACAGCTACCACCGTGGATGAGTCGGTCGTCTATGAGCTGCGCAACGAGATGTTCGCCAAGTGGATCGAGCAGCATCCGCCGATGGCGATGTATCTGCTCGGCGTGCTGGCTGCCAAGCTGCGTCGGGCGAACGAGTCCCTCGGTGACATGGTGTTTGCCGACGTGCCCGGCAGGCTCGCCAAGGCCCTGCTCGACCTTGCGAACCGCTTCGGTGTCCCCGAGGGCATCTGCGTGCGGTTAACGCACGGCTTGACTCAGGAGGAGCTGGCCCAACTCGTCGGCGCCACCAGGGAGACGGTCAACAAGACGTTGGCCGACTTCGAGTTGCGCGGCTGGATTCGCCGGGAGGGTCGCTCGCTAGTGGTGCAAGACCTAGAGCGCCTGGGCAGCCGCGCGCGGTAGCCCCCGCTCCCCCACCACCCGAACACACCCGGATGGTTTCTTTCGCGGTCGCTACGCTCCCTACTCAACCACCCGCAGGGCAGACCCGGTTGGTTGAGTAGCGAGGCACGAGCGTGTCGAAACCATCCGGGCGGAAACCTGATGGGTCAGGCTTGCGGCGAAATGATCCACAAGATACTCGGTTCGACGGTGGGGGCAGGTGAACTCTGCGTTCCCCGCTCCATCGACTGACGAGACTGACGCTCTAGGCGCTCACCTCGCTCCCCGGCGCGCAGCCGGGTAAGGTCGTCGCCGCGCA
>WQZL01000171.1 GCA_009780755.1 Promicromonosporaceae bacterium
CACGCAGCACAATGCCGATCATCTCCGCGAGGGCCGTATCGTCATCTACTACCAAAATCCGAGGCAACATGGGGACATTCTAGCCAGCGACGACAGTCCTAACCGCGACAAGCTTGATTCTGGACGTGCCGCTTAGGAAAACCACGCTCTATGGCACACGTACTTGGCTCGTTAGACCCAACCGAAGCTTGCTCCGCTATCGTTGTGCCGACGGAAATCCCCTACCGCCCCGGAGCGATACGTGACCACGCCAATCGAGCCTGATCCCTTCAACCGCGAGCAAGCCACCCCCACCGAACCCACTGTTGTGCCCCCCGCCGCTCCCGACGCGCCGCCGGTAGCGCCGGTGGCTCCGCCCGTGGCCTCAACCCCCTCGGGTTGGGGCGATGCGCCCCGCTACGGGCAATATGCCCAGCCGCCTACTCCCACCCCCGGCCAGCCCATACCACCTGGCTATCAGGCGCCGCCCGTTGGGCCTAGCTACGCTCAGGGCACGCCCTACGGCGCAATGCCGATGGCTTCCCCGTATGCGATGCCGCAGGCAAACAAACCGGGCATCATTCCCCTGCGACCGTTGACCCTCGGCGAGTTCTACGATGGCGCGTTCTCCGCCATGCGCCACAACCCGAAGGTGATGATTGGCCTGGCGCTACTGACCGTGCTGATTACGATGGTGATCGGCGTGCTAATCGGCCTGATCTTTGCCCCGATGCTCTCCGGGGTCTTCCACGACCTGGGCAACGATCCGGCGCTCACCAGCTGGGAGCGCGACTTCTACGGTCAGTTTGCTGACTTCGGCGCGGCCTTCGTAACCGTCTCCCTGGGCGTGGCATTGACGATGATGCTGGCCCAGCCCATCCTTAACGGCCTGCTGACCGTCTCCGTCAGCCGCTCGGTGATCGGTGATAAGGCGTCCGTGCGTGAGGTGTGGGAACGGGTCGCCCCGCGCATAAAGGTACTAATCCTCTGGGCGTTGTTGCAGATGGGGGTCGCTGTAGGTGTCATCGCGCTTGCCGTCGGCATCATCATCTTGGCTTTTCTGGCCAGCCCCGGACTCGGCGCGGCCCTTATCCTCCTGTTCACCTTCGGCGGCGGCGTCATCGGCTTCTGGGCAGGTATTCGCGTAATGCTCGTCCCGCCTGCTCTCGCCCTGGAGGGCGCTAAGTTGGGCGCTACGTTCACTCGGGCCTGGAAGCTGACCTACGGCTCCTTCTGGCGGCTATTTGGCATCTACATCCTCGCCTCGATCATTGTAAGTTTTATCGTCGGCCTGATCTCCACCCCCTTCTTCATCGTCAGCGGCTTCGCCCTGTATGCCGGGATCGTTCCGTTCACGATTGTGACCATGCTGACATCGGTGATTTCCTCCACGCTTACCACCGTGTTCCTGGCCGGGGTGGTCGCCCTGCAATACATTGACGTGCGGATGCGCCGCGAGGGGCTAGACGTCTCACTGACGGCTGCTGCCGCCGAACGGCAGGGCGCCCCGGTCGCCTCCGCCTGGAGCTGATTACCATCTTTGACCCCCTAACTCCTGACGCTGACACCGCCCGCCGGTGGTTGATCGAGGAGTTGGCGCGCCCGGAGTATCAACAAAGGCGCGACGGCGAGTCGGCCCTGACCCGCCTTTGGCGATGGTTTGCCGATCTGTTCGAGGGCGCACCCGGCATCGGCCTGCCGCCCCTGTCCGTCCTGCTGCTGATCGTCGGCATCGTGGTGGCGGTGGTGCTGCTGGCCCGTTACGTGGCCGGACCAATCCGTCTTTCCCACGAGCGTCGGGGGGGCGCTGTAGTTGACGAGGACGACGCCCGCACCGCCGCGCAGATGCGTCAGGCAGCTAAGGCCGCTGCCCGCGAGGGTGAGTGGTCGCTGGCCGTCACCGAACGGTTCCGGGCCGTGGTGCGCGGCTGTGAGGAGCGAGTGATCCTTGATGAGCGGTCAGGGCGCACCGCCCAGGAGGCCGCCACCGACGCCTCAGCTCGTCTGCCCGAAGTAGCGTCAGTCTTATCTGACGCTGCCCGCCTTTTTGACGCTGTCCTTTACGGCGCCCGTCCTGCCACCGAAGCCGACTACCTTCTCACCGAACGCCTAGATGACGGCGTACAGGCAGCTAAACCAATGCGTCCGGCCAGCGATACGGAGGTGGACAAATGAGCGCCACCATCTCCCACACCGTCGTCGGTGACGGCACCACCGCGCCCCAACGCGTCGCGCGTCGCTGGCGTCGAGTACGCTGGGCGACGTTCCTACTGGCAATGGTCGCGCTGGTAGTTGGGGCGCTCGCGGCCACGCGTGTCGGGCACACCACTACACCATTTGCCCCGGATTCTGTGGCCGATTATGGTGCGCGGGCGCTTGCCCAGGTACTCCGACGTCAGGGGGTGCACATTCGTCATGTCACCACGGTGGATGACGCCGTGCGCGCGGCCACCCCCGGCTCCACGCTGTTTATAGCTCCGCGTCGCGGCCCTGGTTTCTCCGACGAGCAAGTGCGAGCGTTGGCCGAGGTGCCCGCAAACCTGGTCATCCTTGAGCCGGCGGGCACGCTGCTTAGACTTGCCACCAACGGGCAGATCGGATTGCAGACAATACCTGGACAGGAGCTGCGGGAACCGAACTGTCCCTTGCCCGCCGCCATCGCGGCTGGCCCCAGCGAGCTGCGCGGCACGATAACCCGCGGCACTCCACCCAGCGATGCGGCCATCGGCTGCTGGCCCATCGGGCATGGCTACGCCTTGGTGCAGGTGACCACGCCCGCTCCCGGCGACCCCACCGCCACCCGGACGGTCACCGCGGTCGATGATCCGGCGCTTATCATCAACTCCCGCATCACCGAACATGGCAACGCCGCACTCGCGCTGCACCTGCTGGGCGCCACCGAGCAACTGGTCTGGTTTGTGCCCGCCCGCGGCGACTGGTCCACCGGCGTAGGCGCCCCGTCGCTGGGAAGCATCCTGCCGCACTGGTTTGGCGCCGCCGCCCTGTGGGCGACGCTGTGCTTGCTGACGATGGTGTTCTGGCGGGCCAGGCGGTTGGGGCCGCTGGTCACCGAGCCGCTGCCCGTTTTGGTGCCCGCCGCCGAGGCCACCCGTGGCCGGGGTCGGTTGTATCGCCGGGCGCGGGCGCACGGTCACGCCGCCGCCTCCCTGCGCGCCGCATCGGCCGAACGGTTAGCGTCTCGACTGGGCGTACCCCACTCCGCCGCCCCGGTGACGCTGGTGGCCGCCATTTCCCGCGCCACCGGCCACGAAGACACCCACATCTCCACTCTGCTGTATGGAATTCCCCCCGCCACCGACGCTGGACTCGCCGCCCTGGCGCGGCGACTTGACGAACTAGAAAGCAAGGTTCACCAATGATTTCCGACCACCCCAACCCCGAGACATCCGCCCGAGTCGACGACGCCCATGCCGCGCTGGCAGCGGTTCGCGGCGAGGTAGCCAAGGCCGTCGTCGGCCAGGACGGTGCCGTCACCTCCCTGCTGATCGCGCTGTTGTGCGGCGGTCACGTGCTGTTGGAGGGCGTGCCGGGCGTCGCCAAGACGCTGCTGGTGCGCTCCCTGGCCGCCGCGCTCGACCTGGATACCAAGCGCGTGCAGTTCACGCCCGATCTGATGCCGGGCGATGTGACCGGTTCGCTTATCTACGATGCCCGCACGGCCGAGTTTTCCTTCCGGGAGGGGCCGGTGTTCACCAACCTGCTGCTGGCCGACGAGATCAACCGCACCCCACCTAAGACGCAGGCATCGCTGCTGGAGGCGATGGAGGAGCGACAGGTTTCGGTGGATGGCATACCGCGCCTGCTGCCGGACCCGTTCTTGGTGATCGCCACGCAGAATCCCATCGAATACGAGGGCACGTACCCGCTGCCCGAGGCGCAACTAGACCGCTTCTTGCTGAAAGTGCTGCTGGACGTGCCCCCGCGCGAGCAGGAGATCGAGGTGCTGGCCCGGCACGCGGCCGGTTTCGACCCGCGCAACCTGGCCGCCGCCGGGGTGCGCGCGGTGGCCGGGGTGGCCGATCTGACCGCCGCACGCACGGCCGTGCGCTCTGTGACCACCCGCCCCGAGCTGCTGGCCTACGCCGTAGATGTGTGCCGCGCCACCCGCCAGTCGCCGTCGCTGCAACTGGGCGTCTCCCCGCGTGGGGCCACCGCACTGCTCGCCACCGCCAAGGCGTGGGCGTGGCTAAACGGGCGCGATTTCGCCACCCCGGACGATGTCAAGGCGCTCGCCCCCTCGACGCTGCGTCACCGCGTGCAGCTACGCCCCGAGGCCGAGCTGGAGGGCGTCACGGCCGAGTCCGTGTTGGCCAACATCCTCGCCACCGTCCCGGTACCCCGCTAATGCCCGCCCAAACCTCCCCTCCTCCAGCCCACATCTGCGCCACTCCACTCCGCCTGTTCGGCAATACGCCCCGCTATTCGACACAACGTTGTGCCGAATATCACGGCGTATTGCCGAAGAGGTGGCCTGTTCGGCAATACCTCGGAAGGCGGGCTGGGCGATGGTGATTACCTGGCGGGCGGTAGCGCTGATGGGCCTGGGCATCGGGCCAACGTTGCTGTGGCCAACGTCGGGCACAGTGCTGCTGTGGACGGCGTTGATGCTGTTGATCGGCGTGGCCGACGCACTGCTGGCCGCCTCGCCGCGTCGCGTCGAACTCACCCGCGCGGTGCCACCGTCGGTGCGCCTGGGTGAATCTGTTCGCTCCACGCTGGTTGTCACCAATCTGGGCCGTCGCTCCCTGCGCGCCATCGTCCGCGACGCCTGGCCGCCCTCGGTGGCGGCCTCCCCGTCGATGGTTTCGACTCTCCGGCAAACTCAGGGTGGCGCAGGCTCAATCACCGTGTCTTCGGCTCGTCACCGGGTGAGCCTGCGGCCTGGCGAAGCCATCCGCCTCGCCACGCCGCTGCAACCTGCCCGACGCGGCGACCAGCAGGCCGGGCCGGTGACGATTCGCTCGCTGGGGCCGCTGCGCGTCGCGGGTCGCCAGGCAACTCTCCGGGTGCCGGTGCGCCTGCGGGTGCTGCCGGAGTTCGCTTCCCGCCGTCACCTGCCCTCCCGTCTGGCGCGTCTGCGCGAGCTAGATGGCAGCGCGGTGGTGCAGGTGCGCGGCGAGGGCACCGAATTCGA
>WQZL01000172.1 GCA_009780755.1 Promicromonosporaceae bacterium
CAGCGCGGCAAACACGGCCTCCACCTGGTAGTGGTGGCCGGGCTTGTCCCCGCGATGGTGCGCGAAGTTGTCGCCCGTGGCCGCGTCCTTACCCAGCGAGATGCCGGAGCATTTCGAATCGCGGATTACGTTGTCCTCAATGATCCACCCCTTAGCCCAGCCGGGGCCGATCAGGCCGGGCTGGTCACCGGTGGGCGGCGCCCACGGGGTGGCGGCGTGGGCCAGCTCGAAACCGCGTACGGTCACGTAGTCGCGGCCCGGCCCCTCGGGGGAGAACACACACTTGCGAACGTTGATCTCCACCAGCGACTCGTTTGGGTTGGCTGCCTGGAAGTTGGCCCAGATCGTCGTGGTTTCCTCGCCCAGCTCGGCGTACCAGCGGTAGCGCGTCTGCTCCGGGTCGAGCACGGGGACGGTGCGGCCGGTCCAATCGTCAACGTGTTCTGCACGAACGGGCGGGGCGGTCAGCTCCGCGCGGCTATCTGCCTCATAGCCGGCGCGGCCATCGAGGTAGACCTCTCCAAGATGCCGCACGGGGTGCTTGGGGCGCACCAGCCAGTCGCCGTCGAGGGGGATGGCGAAGGGATTCCAGTCGCCGAACAGGGCGTTCGGCACCTCGGCCCGCCAGATGCCGCCGCCTTCTGGTTTCCAGCCGATAACCCGTTCCGAACCCTTGATGATGACGTACTCACCCGGCGCAGCCGCGTAGGTGATGCGGCATAGCGCGGAGCGGCCACCGCGGGCGGGCTTTACCCACTCGCGGTAAACGCCTGCGTGCACCAGCACGGTGTCACCGGGCTGGGCGAGCCGAGCGGCGCGGCCGATGGTGCGCAACGGCGCGGCCTCGGTGCCCGCCGCTAGATCGGAGCCGGTGGTGGCTACGTGAATGGTGTTCATCGATACCTCGAACTAGTGAAGTTGCGGCAGTGGCCCTGAGTGGGCGAGCGCCTGCTCGCAGCCGAGCAGCGTCACCCCTACGCACCAGGCGTGGGAGAGGGTGAGTAGCATCCCCTTCGGCTGGAAGCATTCGGTTTGGTAGTAGCGCTCGGAGACCATGCCCCGATAGGCGCCGAAATCGCCGTCGCGCCGGGCGATGAATTGCCGGTGGCAGTCAAGCGTCTCTAGGGCGCGCAGCGCGTAGTACGGGTCGTCGAGCGCGCGCGATAGGTCGAGCATCTCGCGCATGCAGATCAGCCCGTAGTTCGCCAGGTGCTGGTTTGATGGCGATGCTTGGTCGCTGCCTCGGGTAGAGAACCGGTAGGCGCCCAACAGCGTGTGCGGGTGGAAGTCAACGTCGTAGGTGTAGCGGAAGGTGAGCAGCCAGTCCGCCGCGTGGCGGGCCAGGTCTAGCCAGCACCTCTTCCCGTCAAGCCGGTGCAGCGCCAGATAGGCCATTACCGCCGCGTAGCCATCTTCCGAGGTGGGGGCCAGGTCAACATCCTCTGGGGCGCCGTGGATGTATTCGCGCTCCACGTACTGCGCGTAGTGTTCTCCGGCGCGAACGGCAGCAAGAAGCCACAGTTCGCCCTGCTCCAGCGTCTCCGACAGACCGCCCTCGACGGCCTCGACGAAGGCGGGAATCCAGGCCAGCCCGGCCGCGCCCCGCCACTGCAATACCTCGCCGGTTTCGGCGTGATGAATTGCGCCCAGGTTGCCGTCTGCTCGCTGCCGCCTAGCCAGCACATCCAGGTTGGAACGCAGCGCGGCAAGCCACTGCGGATGCTCGCGGCCCGCTTCCCCTTCGGCGACGATGGCCCGCGCCAAAAAGTGGGCGGCCTCGCCGAGAGTGCGGGCGTGCAGGCCGCGCTTGATATGCGTCCACGACTGGGTCCAACCGGAGTCGCGATACCAGGCACCCCAGAAGGTGCCCGATGGCGCGAGTTCTTCCGTGCAGAAGTCGATCACCCTTGTGGCCGCTGCGGTTGCCGCGTCGTTTCCCGCCCGCAGACCGTGGACCAGCAGCGCGTAGGCCCAAGGTATGCCGGACACCCAACCGATGTGCATGGCCTGACGATCCACCGGCTTGCCGTCCACGTCGATACCCCGGTCGAAACCGATGGTTTCCAACAGCACGCCGGGGTCGGGATCGTAGTGCCAATCCAGCAGGCCGACGGCGGTCAGTTCGGCAGCCTCGGCGATATTCACCCAGGCCGCAGGCTGGCGCCTGGCGGCGGTGGTTTCCCAGAGTTCGCGCAGGATGGGCGCGTAGGCGTGCCGGTCGGTGCCGAGCCGATGCAGGGTGACATCCAGCGAAACCGGAACGCCCGGGGTCAGCCGGTGCGTGGCCCGAAGCGGCGGCTTGGCCTCGGCGGAGCCGTAGTAGGTGACCGGAGCCTCGCGGTAGGGGGCGATAACGTGCACCGTGGCGGTGTCGTCCTGGTGAGCCAGGCCGATGCCGGTGGGGCCAAGCTCGCTCAGTTCTGCGACGCCGAGGCCCACGCCGTCGTTGTCACCCCAGGTGCAGGAAAGCGGGGTGGCCGCGCGATCCGAACGAAACGACCACTGATCGCTAACCAGGCCCTGCGGGTTGTCGCCGTTGATCTCAAAGCGGGGGAATAGCCGGTCACAGTCGGCGGGTCGGTTCTCGCCGTAGAAGAGGCCGGGGATTAACCACCAGGGGTCGGTGGCCAAAACGGATGCCTCCACCTGAAGATTGATCTCAACCGGAACCGCGAGCGCCTCAACCGTGATGTAAATCGCGTCATTCTGTGCGGCGGGGGCGCAGTTACCGGTTGCTATTGGGCCTGGGTCCTGCGACTGCGCTCCTTCGTCGCTCCGCGCAGGATGACGTGGGAGGGAGTCAACAACCGCGAGGTGACGCGACGAGAGGTCGGTTTCGGGGTGGCTAGGGACAAGGCGGTCGGTCCCCCCAGAACTGGCCGTTGGAGCGAGGGTGATCCGAACCGCGACCGGGGCGCCTGGCTCCGGTTCAACTACGCCTGTCCAGCCGACCCCGGCGGGGTCCGGCGCTGCGGACTCGGCCAGGGTTACCGGGTGGCGCTGGCCATTGGCGCCGATGATGGCGACGCCGACTCCCGCTGGGAGGTCGGTCACGGCTCCTCCCCGCCGGGCGCCAACTCCCCGTCATTCTGGGTGAAGGAGCGCAGTTCCGAAGTCGCAGAACCCAGGCAGGTCGGCTGGTCACCTGGGGCTGGGTTCTGCGACTCCGCTTCACCTCGCGCAAAGCGATGCGAGACGTGGTCGGCGACCTGAGCGAGCGGGGGCGGGTTGGCGCCCTCCCTCTCGATCAGGTTCACCTCGACCACCGGGAGCGCCGGGTTGGCGGGCACCCGGAAGGTGCGAATCTCTGCGGGGCCGAAGGTGGCCGCGAACCCTCGGTGGCCCGCCGTCAAGGGCAGCGCGATGCGAACTTGGGTGTTCCCGGCTCGTCCGCTCGCCTCGACGGCGCGCACGATCAGGTCGTCGTCACCGTCTTCGGCCCCTTTGATTGCCGTGACCAGCACTTGGCCTGGCCCGTCGGTTTCCACCGAAAGGTAGGAGCGTGAGCCGGGTAGCGGGCCGTCGTGGAATGATTCGAGTTGGGCGCGCGGGTTGCTCCCAAGCAGCGCGGCCCGGCGGGTGGCGTCGGCGGCATCTAGCGGCCCAACGTGCGGCAGCAGTTGGTAGCTCCACTTCTGGATGCCTTGATCCTGGAAGGAGTACAGACCCTCGGGGTCGAGTTCGCGCGGGTCGTGCCACGAGTAGACCGGGCTGCGCACGGCGGTGATGCCCAGGCTTGGGGTTAGGCCCGGCGTGGGCGAGTCGGCGGGGGAGACGTCGTAGCCGTGCTTTGCATTGTTGATTACCGTCAGACCAGCGACGTGGCCGTCGATGGTGCCGGTCAGGTCTATCCATGACTGGCCCGGCTCTTCGGCGCCGTCCACTGGCCGCTCCTGGTGGCCAAACGGAATCTCGTAGGTGCCGGTAACGTCGGTTAGGGCGGTGGGGAAGCGCAGCTTCATCAGGTGCGCCTCTTCCCGCCAGTCGATGGTGATATTGCAGGTCAGCGCGTCCGCATCGTGGCCGAGTAGGAACTCCTCGATCACAATGGAGCGACCCCAGGCGCGTTCGATGCGGATGGATGCCCGCAGTTCGCCGCCGGGGCGCGCCAGGATGCGGGTCGTGGTCATGCTTGCGCCAGCTCCGGCATAGGAAATGACTCGGTGCCCCCAGGTGTCGGTGGGGTCGGCGGAAATCTGAATGTGTTCACCGACGGCCCCGGCCACCACATCTACTCCGGATTCCTTGTGCAGCAGCGAGGTAAGCCAACCGGTTTTCGTATCGAAGGTGGCCCGCAGATATTGGTTTTCCAGCAGCGCTCGCTCGGAGGTTACCTCGGCCATCACCGGTCGGGGCGCATCGGCTTTACTTCCATCAGCGGTGAGCGACCAGGGCAGCGCCGGGGATGCCTGGCCGCCGATCAGGCGGTACAGGCGGTAGCCAAGGGCGGGCAGGGAGGCGCGGAAGGCGACGGCGCCGCGCCCCTTGTCGTCGGTGGTGGCCGTCGATTGCACGCGCTGCGATGGCGTCTGCCGCCCCTCGGCATCGACGACGTGAACGCCGGTGGGTTGGACGCCGTACTGCATCTCGATGTCGGCCTCCACCGGGAAGGGGTGCGGGTTGAACACCAGCACCGGCTGTGTGGCCGGGTCAAGCGGAATGTTCACCTGCCGCGCGATGGTGTTGTGTGCGCGGGTGATGATCCGCTTGGCGATGGCGACGGCCTCTCCGAGCTGATCGCGGGCGTCATCGTAGGCCGACTCGATGGCCGAGCCGGGCAGGGTGTCATGGAACTGGTTGAAGCAGATCTGCTCCCAGGCGTGCCGCAGTTCGTCGGTGGGGTAGGGCAGGCCGTACTCGCGGGCGACGACGGCGGCCCACCGTTCGGCGTTCAGCACGTTGTGCTGGGCGCGGCGAATCCACTGCTTGATGCCGGAGTGGGCCGAATAGCAGCCGGGAGCGTGATGTTGCAGGTCGTCGGCGCGCACCGGCAGCGCGGCCAGACCATCTGAGCCGAGTTCTGCGGCAAAGTCGTCGAAGAACTGACGTGGATCGGATAACACCAGGCGCCCGTAGGAACCCATCGTGTCGAAGCGTTGGATGGAGTCAATGTTGGCC
>WQZL01000173.1 GCA_009780755.1 Promicromonosporaceae bacterium
CGGCTGACTCCCGCGCCCTAAGCCCCGTGCCACATCACGTCTCACTTCGCCAACTAGCAGCGGCGGTGATCGCCACTGCGTCGCTGATTGTCGCGGGCTGCGCCGTTGAAGTAGTTTCCGACCCTGCGCCCGCAATCAGCCCCACTGCGGCCGCGAAACAACCCGAGCAGGCTCTTCCCACCAAGACGGCAATAGACAATACCGCCCTGGTGTTGACGGCTGTGCGGGTGGGTCTCCACGACGGGTATGACCGGTTGGTCTTTGATATCTCCGGTGATGAGATCAACGAATGGTCGGCCATCTTCGGTCGCCATCATGGGTTGATTCTCGACTATGGCCTGGTCTCTCCTGGGCGTGTCGGCAGCGGGGAGGATGGCGTCCGCCACGACAGCGATCACATCTTGTTGCTACAGCTGGGTGGCTTTGCGAACCCCGCGCTATCCGCGGGGCAGGCGTGGGATGGGACGGTGATCCACGGGCGGCAGGCGGATCCTAGCTACCTCCCGGATGGACGTCTCCTCCGGGTGGGCGGCAGCAGGCTCAACGAGGTCATTTATCGCGGGTGGTATGACGGATATCTCACGCTATCTATCGGCCTGCATGGCACCGGGCGGTATGAGGTTCCCCTCAACGATGAGGATGGCTGGTCACTGTGCCAATGCGGCAGCTCATGTACCGAGCTGTTCTGGGCCAACAGCGTCAACCAGCCGGAGGTCACCATCACCCTCCTGGAAAACCCGATGCGCCTGGTAGCGGACATCGCACACTAACCCGCCTCCCTGCGTCATTCTGGCGGCTACCACTACAGGGGCTAAAGCGCGGACGCGAGGGTCTGGCCAATGGGCGCGGCGATGACCAGGTCGGCGGAGGCGTCAAGCGCAGTGGGTTCCAGGTTGATGACGACGAGGGTCTCACCCTGGAAGAATTGCACCAACCCGGCGGCGGGATACACGGCCAGCGATGTGCCGCCAACGATCAACACGTCCGCCTCGCAGATGGCCTCGATGGCGGCGCCCACTGTCTCCTCGGGCAGTGACTCGCCATAGAGCACCACATCCGGGCGCACCCAGCTGCCACAATCCACGCAGGTAGGCACTACTCCGGCGGGTTGTCGGCAGTTGACCGGGTCAAGAGTCCATTCCAGGGCATAGGCCCGATCGCAGTCCACGCAGTGATGCCGCCAGCTGGAGCCGTGCAGTTCCAGGACGTTATGCGACCCGGCTGCTTGATGCAGGCCATCGATGTTCTGGGTAACGATGGCGGACAGGCGTCCCCGGTCCTCCAGCGCAGCCAGCACCTGATGGGCCGGGTTGGGCCGAGCGGTCAGATCAACCAGGTTTTCCCGGTAGTAGCGGTGGAATAGCTCGGGCTTGGCCAGCGCCAGGTCGATGGAGAGCAGTTCTTCAGGTTGGTGCCCGTATGCCTGCCGGGCGCGGAAACGCCCAGCCTCACTGCGAAAGTCGGGAATGCCGGATTCGGTAGATACTCCGGCCCCTCCGAAGAACACCCCGCGCCGCATCGATTCCAGTACATCGGCCAGTGAGCATTCAAGCGCAGCCATCACCCCGCCAATCCCATTCGCTCCATTCGGCGGGAATGCTCGGCCTTTAACTCATCTAAAACCCAGGCGATTGCCCCCATTCCCTCATCATCCTTCTCCCCCATGCCACTCTGCGCGGAGCGAAGCGGAGTCGCAGAGCCTAGATCTTGCAGCGTTTCGCGCGTGGAATGACGTGAGACAGGTTCATCGGAATCCAAATCAAGCGGAATCTCTTCACGCAACCGGTAGGCCGTCTCAGCCAGATCGGCCAGCAGCAGACGGGTCTGCAAAATCTCCCAGGAGAGCGTCAGCGACTCCCCCGCCACGCGCCTGCCCCACAGCGATAGCCGTGAGGCGAGTACCGGGTCACGTTCGGCGGCAACGGCTATCATCTGCGTGATTCGCAGATCCTTGTCGCGGTCGGCATGCACCAACGCGGCGCGGACGGCGGCGCCCACCTCATCAGGAAGTCCGCGAGCGAGCAGGCGGCAGAGGTCGCTGGCGACGCCGTGGCCGACGACGGCCTTAAGCACCCCCTCCCACCAGCTAGATTCGGCGGTGCGCGCCTCGAAAGAATCGAACAGCCCGCCGAAGGGCCGCATCAAGGCCACCGGATCGACGCCGCGTTCGGCGCCCACATTTAAGAGCGCCTGCTGCTGCTGGCCGATGCGCACGGCAATGGTCTGCATCCGTTGGGCGGCTCGCAGACCGGGCGCCCCATACGTGTGCTTGGCGATCAGCCCGAACAGCCCCAGCCGAACATAGGCGGTAAACCCAGCCAGCTCCAACAAGGCGGCTTCCTCATCAGGCCCGAGAACAACATCATCGGGCGCAAACCTCTCATCGTCCATACCCCCAAGACTACGCCGCCCCTCCAACGACTACCCCTACCCTCCCCACCTGCCCCCCGCCCGCCCGAGTTGATCGCGAACCGGAGGTTAAGGCCCCAAAACCGGCTGATTCAGGGCCTTAACCTCCGGTTCGGCGCAAGGTTGGGGTTTCGGCGAGGGGTGTTGGTGGATGGGACAGGTTAGACTTGGGTTTTGTACCCGGTTGCCCGGTCGTCTCGTTTCGATTCCGCAGCGTCGCAGGCCACAAGCCTGATGATGCGCCTGTCTTTCACGATCGGCTGCCACACGCTTAGGCGACGCGCCTACGAAACGACTGAGAGCAAATGACCAACGAGTTCCCGCAGCCTGATTCTGCTGCGCCCGAAACTGACCAGAACATCGAGACCATCGGCGGCACCGCCTTGGCTGCCCCAAACCAGACCCGGGTGCATCACGCAGCGGCGTCTATTCAGCGGCAGGACGTCTCCTTCGCTGATTTTGGCCTGCGGACCGAGATTGTCGAGGCGCTGGCCGCGGTGGGCATCACCCACCCCTTCCCCATCCAGGCCATGACCCTGCCCGTGGCGCTGACCAGGCACGACATCATCGGTCAGGCTAAGACCGGCACGGGCAAGACGCTCGGCTTCGGTCTACCCCTGCTCAACCGCATCGTCGCACCGGGAGAGGACGGCTGGGACGGGCTGGCTGCCCCCGGCAAACCGCAGGCCGTCGTGATTGCTCCCACCCGCGAACTTGCCGTACAGGTGGCCGGCGATCTGGCCACCGCATCGGCCAAGCGGCCCTCGCTGCGCGTTATCCAGATTTACGGTGGCCGCGCCTACGAGCCGCAGGTGGCCCAGCTGAAGAAGGGTGCCGAGGTGGTGGTTGGCACTCCGGGCCGCATCGTTGATCTGCTGAATCAGGGTCATCTCTCCCTGCTGCGCGCCGAGACGGTGGTGTTGGATGAGGCCGACGAGATGCTCGACCTGGGCTTCTTGCCGGATGTCGAAAAGATTCTCTCGCGCCTGCCTGCCAAGCGGCACACCATGTTGTTCTCGGCAACCATGCCCGGCCCGGTGGTGGCGATGGCTCGCCGCTACATGCAACAGCCGACACATATCCGCGCCGCCGACCCGGATGATGACAGCGTCACCGTCAAGAACATCAAGCAGATGGTGTACCGGGCGCACTCCCTCGACAAGATCGAGGTGCTGGCCCGGCTGTTGCAGGCCGAAGGTCGGGGGCGCACCATTGTGTTCGCTCGTACCAAGCGCACGGCGGCGAAGGTTTCCGATGAGCTGCGCGAGCGCGGGTTTGCCGCCGGAGCCATTCACGGCGATCTGGGTCAGGGCGCCCGTGAGCAGGCGCTGCGGGCATTGCGCAACGGCAAGATTGACGTGTTGATCGCCACAGACGTAGCCGCGCGCGGCATCGACGTGGATGATGTGACACATGTTGTGAACTATCAGTGCCCAGAAGACGAGCGCATCTACCTGCACCGCATTGGTCGAACCGGCAGGGCGGGCAAGAAGGGCACCGCCGTCACCTTCGTAGACTGGGATGACATGCCGCGCTGGTCGCTGATCGATAAGCAGCTAGACACGGGCTACCCAGAGCCGGTGGAAACGTACTCCACCTCGCCGCACCTATTTGCGGAGCTAAACATTCCGGCGGGAACCACGGGACGTTTGCCCAAAGGCCAGCGCGTCCTGGCCGGACTCGACGCCGAGGCCGTCGAGGACTTGGGCGAGACGGGCAAGCGCGGCGGCTCTTCGGGTGGCAATCGCTCCGGTGCCGGGCGTAGCAGCGCCGACGGTCGGTCTGCTAGCAGTCGTGGCGGTGGCTCGGGCAGACGCGGCGGCAACAACCGTGACCGCACCCGCCCGAGCGCCCCGGCCAAGTCCCCGGTGGTTGAGCCTGTCGAAACCACCCCTGGCGAGCGGAGCGAAACCAAGCCCCGCCGCAACCGTAACCGCCGCCGCACCCGCGGTGGCCGCCCCGATGGCGCCGTCACCTCGACTGCTCCCTAATCGACGGGTATCACCCGCTGGTCACCACGAAGATCCTCCGGCGCGGCTATGAGTGAAGTAATCATGTCGCCAGTAAGGTACGTTCATGATTGAGATCTTTCCTTTTCAGGATGCGCTAGCGGATGCACAGAGGCGATCTCCTGGCGCAAAGCCCTCCGTGCTCCTGGGCAACGGGTTTAGCATTGACTATGACCGCGGACGATTCGCCTACAAATCGCTTTCCGAGAAGGCTGAGTTAACAGAACTGTCCCAAGATAAGAGTTTCCTATTCGACTTATTGGAGACTGATGATTTTGAGTCAGCCATCGAGAAGCTGCAAAAAGCCGCCGAGCTAGTCAAGGCATACGGCGATTCCAAAAAGCCAGCCAAGAAGCTGCATGCCAAGCTAAGAAAAGATGCCAGAACGCTTCGACGCGGACTAACAGATGCGCTTGTGGCACTCCATCCCTCCAGTGCCTATTCGCTTTCAGGCGAAGAAGTCCAGTCTGCACAGCGTTTCTTGGCCAATTTCAATCACGTATATACGCTAAACTATGATCTGCTGCTCTATTGGGTGGCGCTTCAAGCCACCCACTTGGACACTCCAAGCAC
>WQZL01000174.1 GCA_009780755.1 Promicromonosporaceae bacterium
AGAATGGACGATGCCGGGTCGAGCAGGCCGGAGTTAGCCAGGTCAGCGGCGGCGGCAGCCCGGAGCGCAAGCTGCTTGTCCAGGGCGACGCGGGTGCCCACCACCTTGCGGTGTAGCCGGTCGAGGCGGGAGGCCCGCACCCAGAGCACGGTCAGCATTACGCCGAAAACGGCCAGTACGATCAGGGTTATATAAGCCCAGTTCATAGGCACTATGCCTCCGATCGGTGGCGCTTTAGGGCGCGGAGCGGCAGCCAGGCCATCGCCGACCTATTGCCTTCGGTGGCTTCGCCGGTAGCGACGGCCATCTCGTAGACGGCCTCCACCTGGTCGGTTACCGTGCCCCAGTCGAAACGAGTACACCAGGAACGGGCATGCTCGCGTCGAGAACCGGTCGCCTCGGGGTCGGCCAGCGCGGCGTTGATCTTCGCGGCCAGGTCGGCGCCATCCTCGTTTTGGAAGAGCAGGCCAGCGGCCCCCTCATCGAGTACGCGACGGAAGGCGCCCAGATCGCTTGCCACCACCGCGCCGCCAGCCGCCATCGCCTCCACCAACACGATGCCGAAGCTCTCCCCGCCGGTTTGCGAGGCGATATACAGGTCAACCGACGCGAACAAGGCCGCCTTATCCTCATCGGAGACGCCACCTAGATACTCGACGGCGTAGGGCTTCAGCGCGGCCGCCACCTCGGGTTTTGGTTCGCCACGCCCGGCCACCAAGATGCGCAACCGCGGATGCTGCGCCACCACTTTAGGCAGAGCGGCGGCTAGAACCTGTAAACCCTTGCGGGGTTCGTCGAGGCGCCCCAGAAAGGCGATGGTGGGGGCCGGGAGGTCTGGGTCCTGCGACTCGCTAGCGCTCGCGCAGGATGACGTTGGAGGTGATGTGAGGATGCCGGTCCAGTTTGGGTTTGATTGTGCCGCGCGGAAGGCGCCGGTGTATACGCCGTTGGGAATGATGATCGCATCCCCGCCAACGTGGTCTACCACCGTGCGGCGGGCATCCTCGGAGACGGCGATCCGGGCGGCGATCTTCTCCAGGGATTGCCGCATCATCGGATGCGCCACCTGCATGGCGCGGCTGCGTACCTGCGCCGAGTGGAAGGTAGCCACCACGGGTACCTCCGCCTGCCACAGCGCGAGCATGGAGATGGACGGCACCAGCGGCTCATGGATGTGCACCACATCAAATTCCCCGGCATCAAGCCATTTTTTGACGCGGCGGCTCGTCACCGGTCCGAAGGCCACCCGCGCAACCGAGCCGTTGTATGGCACGGCGAGAGCCTTGCCCGTGGAGACCACGCCCTCGGGCACCGGAGTGTCCTCATCAGCCGGGGCCAGCACGGAAACGTCATGTCCGCGAGCGCGCAGGGCTTTGGCCTGGTCGGCAATGTGCACCTGCACGCCGCCAGGGGCGTCGTAGGAGTAGGGGCAGACGATGCCGATTTTCAAGGGCTTCATGAGGTGGCTAGGGCTGGGTTCTTTTTGGGATCGAGGTCAGCGGTGAAGACGCGTTGCAGCATGTGCCAATCCTCGGTGTGTTCCCGCAGGGCGGTGGCCAACGCATCCACCCAGCCCTGCGTGTAGGTCGCCACCTGGGCGCGGCGACGCTCCTCCTCTGGCAGCGACTCATCTAGCGGCGGCACCGGCACGGGCGGATGCAGCGTGAGTACCGTTCCCCACGGGGTGCCGGCCGCGCGGCGACGCTCCCCGGTAAGACGTTCGTAGGTGGATATGGTCGGAATCAGGTCAACCCCGGCATCAAGCGCCACCCTGGCCGGACCGGCGGCGACACGCGCCCGCTGGCCGCACAGATTCACCTCAACGCCGCGGGCGGTCAGGTCGCGGTCGGCGAGCAGGCAGATGATCCGGCGTCCGGCCTTAGCCCCGTGCACCAGCTCATCGAACACGCCGGGATCGCCGAGGCCGAGCGCCTCGATGCCGATGTTCTTGCGGTACTTGAGGAACTCCGCAAACAGTTGCTCGGGTTTTAGCTTCTCGGCCACGGTGAGTACCGGGGCAATGTTCGGGGTGGCGAAGGCACCGGCCAAATCCCAGTTTCCCAGGTGGCCGAGCGCAAGCACGGCGGCGGCATCGCCATCGATCACATCGAGCGCGTTCTCCCGGCCCACCAGACGCACCCGCGCGTTGATCTGCTCCTGAGTGGCCGATTGCAGAGTGAATGCTTCCCGGAAGTACCGCAGGTAGGAACGCATTCCGGCCCGGCTAAGACGGCGCACGGCCTTGGCGTCAAGGTCGGGGCGCACCCGCGCGTAGTTGGCCTCCAGGCGCCGCACGCCCTTGCCACGTTTGAGCCAGGCCACATCGGCGACGACGTTGAACAGGCCGCGCAGGATCGGCTCGGGCACCTTGGGCGCGTGCCGCCAGGCGAACAGGTAAAACTTGGCGTTGTTAGCCATCGCCGCGCTCCATCTCATCTACGGGGCCGACGAGGGCCAGCGCCTCGGCCTCTGCTTGGGCGGCGTTGCGGGCCTCATCGGAACCGAGCTGCTTGCGTACCACGGCGATGCGCATCCACACGGTGATGAAGGTGGTCAGCGCCAGCAGGGTCAGGCAGATCAGCAGCACCAGCACGGGCAGGCCGAACTGGGTGAACCCGAGCGGCGTCAGGGCGATCACCAGGCGGTCGGCGCGACCGGTCAGGCCCACGCGGGCCGACGCCCCCACGGCCTCGGCGCGGGCGTGAGCGTAGGGCACCACCGCGCCCAGCGCCATGCACCACAGGGTGGCGATCATGCCCCAGATTTGCCAGGCGCCCTCCTGATGCAGCATGAACCAGGCGGCGATGCCCGCAAACACCGCGCCATCGGTGATGCGGTCAAGCGTCGCATCGAGGAACGCCCCCCACGGGCCGGTGCGACCCGAGAGCCGAGCCAGCGTGCCGTCCAGGGAATCGAACAGCGCGAACACGCCGATCAGCACGCCACCGAGCATCACATGCCCGGTGGGCAGCAGGCCCATCGCCAGGGCGACGGCGACGATGGTGCCGCCGATGGTGATGGCATCCGGGCCAACCCCCCAGCGGTGCAGCACGCGGGCAATGGGGGTCATGAAGGCCCGGAAATACTTCTGAAGATGATCGAGCATCAAGGGTTCCTTAGACGTTCGGGGCGCCGGCCGGGCGGACTATTCGAGCGCGGGCAACCCGCGGCGGGGTGGGCTGCGGCCTTACGGTCCACGCGGCGGCGAGGCGGGCGCGAGTGTCGGCGAGCAGTTCGGGCACGGCCTTAGTCTGCGCCACGATGGGCAAGAAGTTCGCATCGCCCGTCCAGCGAGGCACGATGTGCTGGTGTAGGTGGCCCGCGATGCCCGCCCCGGCGACGGCACCCTGATTCATCCCCAGATTGAACCCGTCGGGACGGTACTCAGCCGTGAGTACATGCATCGCCGTCTGCGTCATCGCGGCTAGCTCGCCGGTCTCCTCTGGCGTCAGGTCGGCGTAGGAGGCGACGTGCCGGTAGGGCAACGCCATCAGGTGACCGGGGTTGTATGGGTACAGGTTCAGATTCACGTAGCAGGTTTTGCCGCGGGCGACGACGAGTTCGGCCACATCCTTGGCCACATCGGAGACGCGATGGGTGGCCACCCGGCAAAACGGGCAGTCCTCCTCCGCTGGCGATGGTGGTTTCTGGTCGCCGCCAACGTAGGCCAACCGGTGCGGCGTCCACAGGCGTTGCAGGCCGTCAGGGGTAGAGCCGAAGTTAGTGGCATTTTCGACCACGGGGGCGGGCGGGCCGGGTTTTGGGATGATGGTCATGAGCTACACCTGCTCTCGGTTGCGGACGGCGGTGACTATGCGTTCGATGGCTTCGGGTACCGGCACGCCGTTTTCCTGGCGGCCATCGCGGTAGCGGAAGCTCACGGCTCCAGCCTCGGCGTCCTCCCCACCGGCGATCAGTGTGAACGGCACCTTGGATTTGCTCGCGTTGCGAATCTTCTTCGGGAAGCGATCATCGCAGAGGTCAACCTCGGCGCGGATGCCCAGCGCGGTCAACTGTGCCACCACATCCTTTAGGTAGCCGTCGAACGCTTCGGCCACCGGCACGGCCAGCACCTGTACGGGTGCCAGCCAAACGGGGAACTGCCCGCCGTAATGCTCGATCAGCACGCCCATGAATCGCTCGATGGAACCGAACTTCGCGCAGTGGATCATCACCGGACGTTGGCGTGAGCCATCGGAGGCGGTGTATTGAAGGTCGAAGCGTTCGGGCTGGTTGAAGTCGTATTGCACCGTGCCGAGCTGCCAGGTGCGGCCGAGAGCGTCCTTGGCCTGTACGGAAATCTTCGGGCCGTAGAACGCGGCGCCGCCGGGGTCGGCAACCAGTTCGAGGCCGGTGTCGCGGCCCACCTGTTCGAGTACGGCGGTAGCCTTCGCCCACTCCTCGTTAGACCCCTGGAACTTGTCCGCCTTCTTATCGTCGCGGGTGGATAGCTCCAGGTAGAAGTCGTCTAGGCCGAAGTCCTTTAGCAAGGAGAGCATGAAGTTCAGCAGGTGCTTAACCTCGTCGGGAGCCTGCTCCTGGGTGACGTAGGAATGCGAATCGTCTTGGGTGAGACCGCGCACACGGGTTAGGCCCTGCACTACCCCGCCCTTCTCGTAGCGGTAGACGCCGCCGAACTCGAAGAGCCGGATGGGCAGCTCTCGGTAGGAGCGGCCACGCGAGGCGAAGATCAGGTTGTGCATCGGGCAATTCATCGCCTTTAGGCGGTAAGCCTGCGTCACCTCGTCCCCGTCGCCATCCTTGAACTCCAGGGGCGGGAACATGGTGTCGGCGTAGTAGGGCAGGTGGCCCGAGGTGAAGAACAGGTCTTCCTTGGCGATATGTGGGGTACCAACGTAGCTAAAGCCCTCCTCGATGTGGCGCTGACGAACATAATCCTCCATCACCCGTTTGATAACCCCACCCTTGGGGTGAATCAGCGGCAGGCCCGAGCCGACTATCT
>WQZL01000175.1 GCA_009780755.1 Promicromonosporaceae bacterium
CAATATCCGGGGTACTGGGGTCTCAACCAACCGTAACGTCGGCGGCCAAGATGACTGGCAAGTCACGATCACCGAAGAGATCTTCGACTTCGAGATGCCACCTCTACCCGATACCGGCGGACCTGGCACGAACTGGGTCACCTGGGTCGCGTTAGTCGTACTTGCTGCTGCCGGGGCGTTTGCGCTGCTAGTAGTGGTCAACAAGCGAAAGGCGGTACCCGCTCCAGCCCGCACATAGCCGGTCTCTCCTCCCGGTGGTTTCCGACAGGCTCAACCACCACTTTGTCCTTGCCCCTTTGACGTGACCCCCAAGTCCCGGACCGTTGCTAAGCGGGATTCTCTTACGGCTGGGTGAGCCGTCGTTCGTATTCTAGTGGGGATAGGTAGCCCAGTGCTGAGTGGCGGCGGCGGGCGTTGTAGAACGAGTCGATCCACACATTGGAGGTGTACTGACTGCCGCGGTCTGCGTGGAAGATGACCTGGACGCAGACCGTAACGGTGGGCGACGGTACGCCGTGCCAACCGCCCCAGCAGAGACGCGTATGTCCGCTACGGCAGAGACGCCCTGTAGGATGTACCGACTGATTTTCGCTGAGTTCGTCGCTTTCTCTGATTTGTTGGCGCCCACGCAAGAGTGGGTGCAGGTGTGTTTCGGGGAGCCGCGAATGCTCCCCTTGTGAATGGAAAACACCCATGTCTGATGCCCGCTTCGATAATCTTGGCCTGCCCGAACCTTTGGAGCGCGCCTGCGCCGATCTCGGCTTCGAGACGCCCACCGACATCCAAGCCGCCGCCATCCCCGCGCTGCTGGCCGGGCGAGACATCACCGGCGTCGCCCAAACCGGCACCGGCAAGACGGCCGCATTCGGC
This sequence comes from Promicromonosporaceae bacterium, assembly GCA_009780755.1. Classification (GTDB taxonomy): domain Bacteria; phylum Actinomycetota; class Actinomycetes; order Actinomycetales; family Cellulomonadaceae; genus Xylanimonas. Next base: position 871 of record WQZL01000175.1, read on the forward strand.
CTGCCGCTGCTAGCGGCCATCGATCCCGCCGAACCACAGGTGCAGGCCCTCGTGCTGGCACCCACCCGCGAGCTTGCACTACAGGTCTCCGAGGCCATTGAGAGCTTCGCCATGCACCTGCCCGATGTACGGGTGCTGGCTGTATATGGTGGGGCACCTTACGTGCCGCAACAGCGGGCGCTGCGCGAGGGCGTGCACGTCGTGGTCGGCACGCCCGGCCGGGTCATGGATCACATGGAGCGCGGCGCGCTGCTGCTCGATCAGGTGCGCCTCCTGGTGCTAGATGAGGCCGACGAGATGCTGCGGATGGGTTTCGCCGAGGATGTCGAACACATCTTTAGTCACGCCCCCGACGTGCGACAGGTGGCGCTGTTCTCGGCCACCATGCCCCCGGCCATCCAGAAGGTGGCCGATACGCACATGACCGACCCGGTAGACATTGCCGTCTCCCGACAATCCTCCACCGTCGATCTGGTGCACCAGACGTATGCCGTGGTGCCCTTCCGACACAAGACCGGCGCGCTCACCCGCACCTTGGCCACCTCCGAGGCGGAGGCCACCATCGTCTTTACCCGCACCCGCCTAGCTGCCGAAGAGGTGGGTTCGGCGCTGGTCGAGCGCGGCGTCTCGGCCGCGACCATCTCCGGGGATGTGCCGCAGAAAGAACGCGAACGCATCGTCGAGCGGCTGCGTTCCGGTGCCCTCGACGTACTGGTCGCCACCGATGTGGCCGCCCGCGGTCTGGACGTAGACCGGGTGGGCCTCGTGGTGAACTTTGATATCCCCCGCGAACCCGAGGCGTACGTGCATCGCATCGGTCGCACCGGTCGCGCCGGCCGTACCGGCCGGGCGGTCTCCTTCATCACCCCGCATGAGCGCGGCAAGCTCGCCCACATCGAACGCACCATCAGGGTGAAGATCGACGAGTTCATCGTTCCATCTCCTAGAGATGTCTCCGAACACCGCGCTAAAACCCTGCTCGGCTCCGTCGGGGAGCGGGCCAAGGCCGGACGGTTAGACCTGTACCGTCAGCTAGTACGCGACCAGGTGATGACCGGTGACGGCGAACAGCCCGGCGTCATTGATGGAGCAGCTGCCGTGGACCTGGCTGCGACGTTGCTGGCGCTGGCGGTGGGCGATGACGGGCCGCGAATGCGTGCCGAGCAGGAGGAATACGAGCGGGAGCGGGCAATTCAGGCGGAACGTTCGGCGGCTCGGGGTTCTCGCGACACCCGCGACACCCGGCGGGCTGGTTCCCCAGATCGACGCGGACCACGCGCGGAGCGTTATGCGGACTCCCCCGACACCCGCAAGGTGCGCGATGGCGCCGACGACCGGGGCTTTACCCGCCACGACCGTTCGGATCGCCCCGAGCGTTACGACCGCACGGATACCCGTAAGGTGCGTGATGGTGCCGACGACCGGGGCCGTCCCAGGGGCGAAGGCATCCGGCGCCCGGCGGCGGGCACGCGGTATCGGGTGGCCGTTGGCCATCAGGACGGCGTAAGCCCAGGTGGTCTGGTGGGCGCGATCACTGGCGAGGGCAACCTGACCGGCGCAGATATTGGCAAGATCGACATCTTCGGCTCCTTCTCGCTGGTAGACATCACCGCTCCCCTGGAGCAATGGCAGCTCGACCGACTCTCTAAGGCCCGCGTCGCCGGTCGCTTCCTACGCATTGCCGTGGACAAGGGCGCCCCGGAGCGCGGCTCCCGCAAACCCGCTCGCCACGAAGAAACCACCCCGCGAAGCGGTGACCGCCGTGACCCCAATGCCTGGCGTGAGGAGCGCCGCCCCCGTAAGCCCCGCTGGTGACCTCACCTCCGGTAGCTGAGCCTGTCGAAACCACCTCGACGGGTGGGTGGTTTAGCTGCCGCTTAGGTGGGCGTAGCGGTAGAGGAAGGCGGCAATGGCCTGGCGTTCGATGGGGTTGCCGGGGCGGAACTCAACCCGACCGTTGGCTAGGGTCCAACCGGTGGTGATACCGGTGGCGGCCAGCCAGTCGATCTCCTTGTAGAAGGGATGACCGGTTGAGACGTCCAAGAAACGCGGTCTGGTTGCGGGGGTGTGACTCGGGCTACCTGCCGCCCGGTAGAGGAAGGCGGCCATCGCCTCGCGGGTGACCGCTGCCGTCGGATCGAACCGGTAACTGCCCTCGGAGGTGCGCGTGCCGGTCGAGATGCCCTGCCCGAACAGCCAGGTGATCTCGGAGTAGAACGCATCCCCTGGCCAAACATCAATAAACGGCGAGACCGCAGGCGGCGTGTGCTGCGGGCGTCCAGCCATCCGATAGAGGAAGGCGGCCATCGCCTGCCGCTCCACCTGCGCTAGCGGCCGGAACGTCCCATCAGGCCACCCGGTGGTGATGCTCTGACCGGCCAGCCAGTGAATGTCCGCGTAGAACTCGTTCGACGCTGTCACGTCAACAAATTGCACCGCTGGTGCGGGTGAGGGCGAGGGGGTAGGCGCGGGGGTGGGGTCTGGGATACTTGGCGGCATGTTCCGCGGTCGAGAACGCGCATCGGCCACCGTCACGTTAATGCTCGCACTGGTTCCCGAGTAGGAGTTGACGGTCACGATCACATTCCCGGTGGCGCTGGTAAACGTCTCCCCTGCCAGCAGCGAGGTGGAACGGCCATAGGAGTTGCCGCCGAACGCTATGCCCCGGTTTAACAGCACAACCATAGATGCGCCGTTCGCATCGTTTAGCGATGATGGACTTTGGCCGCTGACCTCCTTGACCACCCGTACCCCGGTGTGTTGCAGGTTGTCCCAACCGTAGAACCTGGTCGGGGTAAACCACCCGTCATATCCGTAGGCTTCGCGCAGCTCAAAGAAGTATTTCTCGCCGGTGGCCGGATCGACTACGGTCGCGGCGCGAGTGCCACCGGCTGTGGAGATGGCGTTCAGGGTGATCGTCTTGTTGATTGTGCCTACCGGAATTGCCACCTCTCCGATGCTAAACCCGGCCCGCGCCGCCTGCACCACCCCAATTGCCCCGAAACAGTCAGGGCATCTCTGGTTGGTCCTACCGCTAAACCCCATGAGATCGATGAAGTCGTGGTACTGCGTCAGGCGGCATGGCGAGCTGTCGGGCAGGGCGACGTTCATACGCACATCCGGGTTGCCGCTGGCGCAGTAGGCGATACCGGCGTGGAGGAAGCCGAGGTTGTGCCCAAGTTCGTGGGCGAGGACGTCAGCGGTGACGGTATCGACACCGGTAACCGTCCGCCCACCTATCACTCGCTTGAAGCTGTGGTCCGCCCCCTGGGTAGAAAGCGCGTACCCGCCGGAGGTGATGCCATCGCCGACGGTGGCCATCCCAAGCCAACCAATTTCGGCGGCGCAGGTGTCTTCGGGGATAACCACAAACAGGTGGCGACCAGCCGCCTCTCTGGTGGGGGTCAGGTATGTTTGCCAGTCCGCCTTGACCAGCTGTGTGGCGATGCCCCACGTCTCCCAGAGTTCATTGCAGCCCGGCAAGACTCCGGGGGCGGCGACCAACTGGCCAATCGCGAAGGAAATCAACCCCCCGGATTGCGCCTGCCAGTACGTGTCAACCAGTGCCAGCTGTGCCAGCACCTCCCGTTTAGCGTAGTCGGCGACCGCCACCCCCGGCGGCGTCATAATCACGACATCGACAATGTGCGCCGAATTTACCCCGCCGACCGCCCCACCACCAGCAATGTTGAGGTCAGCCTCTTCTAGCACCTCGACATCTAGCACCTCCCCATCCGCAGCCAGCTCCACCACAACGGTGTCCCCGAGGTTAGCGCTTTCCAGCACCTCGTCGGCCACCTCCACCCAGCCCTCATCGCTGACCAGGAAGATTATGGTGCGCGACTCGTCTACCGGCTGATGCGCGACATCGATGTTGGGGCCTGACCACGGGTCCTCGCCAACAACCATGACGACGGTGCCCTCAACCACCTCGGCCACCTCCGGCGGTGGATCGGCCTGGGCCAGTGGGGCGACCGAAATCAGCAGCAAGGCGGCGATGAATGCACTCAACCACGCCTCTGCCCGCCGGCGTCGCGCTACCC
>WQZL01000176.1 GCA_009780755.1 Promicromonosporaceae bacterium
ACACCAACCACCAAACTAGCAACCGGAATACCAACCTGACCGGTTGCGTCCGGAACCGCAGGCACCATAACCGTCGGCGGAACCACCCTAAACACCGGAACCACCGTCACCGGCGAATCAGGCATCACAAACGTTGCTGGGTTAACAGCAGCCGACGAGCCAACAACCCAAACAATCGTCGAGCCGTCATAGGCCGTGACTTCCCAGCCATCAAACTGGTAGACACCACCAGCCGTCGCCGTCAGCGTCACCTCGGTACCCACGGCAGCATCGGTTGCTGACGCCTCAGCCGAACCACCATCCGCAGTGCCAACCGTGATCGGGTGCAGCACACGCTCAATGTGGATAGTGGCCCCTGATGCCATCAGACCGGCAGCAGTTACCGGCGCGGGAACTGTGCGCCAGCCCGCAGGCAGGTCGAAGACGAACTCGGCCACCCCGGCCATGCCATCAAGCATCACGGCCACTTCAACGGCGATGTCTAGGTTTGTGGCCCAGGTGAACGGGCTAAGGCCCGCCAGCGGAGCCGGGATGGTCGAAATCGCAGAGCCAGGGAAACCAGCATCGGCGGTTAATGTGACTACATTGTGCTGCGGGTCGGCCTCACCAAGCACGGTGGTGGTCAGGTTGCCTTCTGGGACGGCAACGAACACATCGGCGCGCGGAAGCGCCACCGTCGCCGCATCTTCAGGCGCTACCTGGAAGCAGCCAGCCGGTGGGTTCAAGCTGGTAGGGCCACCGCCACCGATAGCAGGCACAGCGAAGATGCCGCAGCCAGTGGTCGTGCTACGCCGACCGCCGGTCGCGTTCACCACGGTGTCCGCACCGGTGATGATGATCGTTCCCGCGTTCATGCTTGCCGGGAACTGCGGTGCACCGCCGCCGATACCAGCGGCAGATTGGCCGCCGGTAGCGGTAACGGTTCCGCCATCAATCACGATGCGGCCACCTTGCGCGTTGTTCCCCGCACCGATACCGGCTCCGCCACGACCGCCGGTGGCAGCCCAGATGAAGTCGTCACCGGCCGCGTACACCACAGTGTCCGCGCCGGTGATGGTGATCGTGCCAACGTGGGAACCGGAACCGCCACCGATACCGGCACCGCTACCGTTGCCTGTTGCGGTGATGTGACCGCCGAGGATGGTGATGTCGCCCGACGGTGACGCATCGACGCCAAACCTGCCGCCGGAGCCGATACCCGCACCACCACGGCCACTCTCAGCAACGATGGTGCCACCGTGAATGGTGATCTCCCCACCCAAGCTGAGTCCCGCGCCGCCGATCCCGGCGCCACCAGCCGTACTCCTGCCTGGAGCATAGGTAGTGACACAGCCACCGGTGGCGTTAAGCGTGCCGGGGCCGAAGATTTCCAGGGATGCACTCCCCGGCACCTGAATACCAGCGGCACCGTAACCTGCGGTAAGCGTCGATACATCCGTAAGGGTTAGGCGCAGGTTGGCGCCGATCCCCAACTCGATGGGCGCCTCAAATACAGCCAGGTAGGCGATGGTGGCACCATCTAGCAGCACGTCAGCGCTGTACCCTGCGGGGAGCAACACGCGTTGCAGGCTGGCTGCGTTAGTGCCGGTAACTCGCACCTCGGCCTCGTCTTCGAGGATGAAAACGCCGGTAATCGTGTCAAAGGTCCAACCGTTGCCATACTGCGGGCCAATGCGGCCAACGTCGATGTACTCGAACCACTGCGGCTGTGCGAAGTTGGCCGTCACCGTGACCGGGTAACTCGGCATGGTGAATGTTGCGGTCAATCCGCGGGTGATGGTTACCGGCTGTCCGTTTGCCGTTACCGTCCAACCCATAAAGTCGTAGCCTGCATCAAGCGTGGCGGTCACCGCGATTTGCTCACCTGGCGTACCCATCGCCGGAGCCGTGATGTGGCCACCGGCGGCTTGTACGACTGTGAGCGGTTGCGAAATCGGCTGGAATACCGGCGTCACCATGATGTTTCCATCCGGCATGAGGAAGACCGCCGGGTTGGTCGTAGCCGACGACGATGCGGCCCAGCGGATTGGCCCCAAAGTTGTCATGCCGAGACCAGGGGCGAAGGTCCACTCAACGAACTCGAAGCCGCTGTTGGGGAACGCCGCTAGCGTGACGGGGGCACTGGGCAGTATGGAGTCAGGCAGGAAGGGGATGGTTGGGTCATGAGTTCGCGTGGCAGTACCGTGGGCAACGCTCGCCATGTTCACCTGGAACAATGACGCAACTCGGAATCGAACCGCGGCGCCTTCGGTGAGTAGATGCTCAGCCGTGACGATACTCGGTACGGTTTGGGGTACCACAGACACCGGAGCATGGAAGATGAAGCGAGCGTCCGGCTCGAACCCTTCCAGGATCACCGAGACATTCGCCCGAGCGTTTCCGGTGGTCAGGCCGGTGGCCCAGGTGACCGGGCCGCGGTCGGCGAACGGCGCGGGTAGTTCTGATACAGCACGGCCATCGAATGCGATGTGGTTCATGCTCACGTCGCGAATGAACTCAACGGTATTGCCCAGGCTTGCGTTATCTGTCGTGCGCAGGTTGCCGTGGGGCAGCGCGACGAAGAGGGCGCCACCGCCACTGATTGGAGCGGCGTCGCCGCCAGCGACGGTCAGTTGACCTGCCCCGGTCATCAGCAGGCTTGCGTCGGCGGGCACCATAATCCCGGCAGCGTCCGCACCACCGGTCAGCACGTTCGTGCCGGTCACAATGACATCAAGGTCGGCACCTGGTGAGACGCTGATTGGGCTAAGGCCCGCGTTCAGGCCGGTAATCGTAGCGCCACTCAGCGTGATCGTCACTTCCGCATCCGGGGCGATTACCACGCGGTTTTGACCATACGCCGTACCGGTTACTGAAACATTGGCGCCATCGAGTACCGTGAAAGCGGAAGCGACCGGATCGTAGTGCCAGTATTCACATACGTAGGCGTTAGTGCTACTGAGGTCGATCACCGAACAGTTGGCTGGCGTCAAGGAAGACGCGGGGGCAAACACCAAGGTCACCCCGGACATCAGATGGGCGGCGGTCACCGTGGCCGGTGTCGTGTCCCAGTCAGTCGGCAGGTTAAAGGTGAATGCCGCGTTGTCGGCGAAGCCCTCCAACACGAGGGCCAACTCCAGCGGCGTTGCGTACAGCGCGGAACCTAATGCCACCGTATGTCCACTGAAGGGAGCCGGAATGGACATAGTGATTGTTGATGGCAACGCCTCACCCGCCGAGAAGCTCACGGTGTTGTGTTGGGCCGCAATCGTGTAAGTGTTGTTTCCGGTGGTCAGGTTGCCCGCCGGTAGAACCACTAGTACCTCGGCGGTTGGCCAGGTGCCGCCAGTAACCTGGGCCGATGTCGGCGCACCGGCGCCGATGGACTGGGCCGGAATGCCGAAGGCCGGGTTGGTTCCCGTGTTGCCCATAGTCGAGCCGCGACCTGCTGCTGCGGTCACATTCGCGTCACCGGTAACAATCACCCTGCCCCCGACGCCCTGACCGCCGCCAATACCGGCCCCCATCGGGCCACCGTTGGCGATGATTGTGCCGCCGGTGATGATAATCAGGCCGGACTCCTCGCCCTGCGCCCCACCAATGCCAGCCCCGTTGGTGCCGCCGTTGGCGGTCAGTTCACCAGGGCCGGAGATGGTCAGTTCCGCCGTCGGGGGCACGCGCAGACCCGAGACATTGGCGGCACCGCGCATTTCGTTTACGCCCTCAAGGCGCAGGTCAACCCGCGATCCATCACCAAGCGCGATTCCACTAGAACTGGTTGCGGTCACGTTAATCTCTGCATCGCGCAAGGTGATCGCGACTTCGGCGTCATCTGCGACGACGATGCGGCGACTAAAGCCGGTGATACCGGTGATGGTCACATTGGCTCCATCTTCAAGCGTGAAGATAACACCATCTCGCGTCCATCCCGCGCTGGGACAGGACAGAGGCTGTTGCGCTGTCGCAATCGACAGGTCGATCACGGCGCAGGGCGATGGGATGGGTATCCGATCCGAACTAGGTACATCGGAGAGACGATAACTGCGGGAAATGCCCTCGAAGTTGCCTGTTTGGAAAAGGGAACCCGACCCCTCGGCGTGACTACGGAATACGATGCCGATCGGCGTGGGGGTGCCAACGGGGAAGGTGTGCACCCAGACATCGGCACCATCAACGGTTTCAGCCGTCATGGGAATAGCGTTCGCCCAGCCGCCGGTCAGTGGGGCATTTGTTCCCATCTGCCACGCATGAATGCGGGGAGGGTTCCAGTTATGCTGGGGAATGAACTCGATTCGGACCGGCTCTAGGGACAGGGCCGCTGGTGCTACCGGCACCTCGTCTACCGTGGGTGCGGCCATCGCTGTGGCCGGGAAAGCTAAGGATACTGCTGCGACCGCAGCGATTGCAGGTCGGCGGAACCAACGGCGTCGTACCGAGGAACCTTGTGTCGTCACTGACATCATTTGTCTCCAAGTCGTTGTGGACTCCGCACCGGCACCGGTGCTCACCACGAACTCAACACGATGACATCATCTCCGAACAAGTTATGTGAAGGCATTGCACCAGTTCCCGTCGCACCGCGAACACTCATCCGTGTAACTACGCATGAAATATGCGTGCAAACCGCAATGTGGCATGTCGCTCGGCGTGAATGGTGATGAGTTGCAGGACCCAGGCCCAGGCGTTGATTGCCTGGGCCTGGGTCCTGTGACTACGTCGCTGCGCGCAGGATGACGCAGCAGGGGTTATGGGCGGTTGAGGTGGGTGTCGTCTAGGTGACCACCCTCATTGTTGAACGCCCGATACAAGAACGCAGCCATAGCCTGACGCTCTACGTTCTCCGAGGGACGGAACAGACGGTAGTCGTCGTACTGCCAGCCAACAGTGATACCTGTCTGAGCCATCCACTCAATCTCCAGG